>NZ_JBBOZQ010000005.1 GCF_038008685.1 Lysinibacillus sp. FSL W8-0992 | reverse complement strand
GAAAGATATTGTGTAGTAACATAGGGGAGGAAAAATCATGAGTGAAAAAACTTATAATTCATCACCAACTAGTACGACTGTTGGTGTACATGGTGGAAAAATCAATTTATTAAATCAAATCTTTGAAATGTTAAACGAACGTGGTTTCGTGATTCAAACAGATCAGCACATTTTAAGAGATTACCCAATTTTAGCAGATACTCATTGGGAAGGAAGGAAAGGCGATTTATTATTTAAATCAAAAATCTATCCTGCCGGATTCAGTTTTAAGTTCTACCAAGAAATTAATACGAAAAATTCAAGTGGTGGTTACTACGATTTCGATAAATTTGAAAGAATGCCTTACTTAATTCGTTGCCAGTATATTCTTGTAAGAAAATACATTTGCGAAATATTAGACGCAGCTGGATACACAAATGTAGCAAAGCCAGTGCTAAAATACGCTTTTGATAAAGTGATGTATGCAATAAAAGATAGTTGGCATTACAAAGAAGGCAAGGAACTACCTGAATATGAAATTGAATCTTACAACGCTAAAGACAAAGATGGTAAGCGATTAAAGAATGGACAGGTCAAGTATTTCCGCGATCACAAAGGGCGTTTACAACGCGGGACGATTTATCACAACATCAATAACATGTGGTGGGTTGTTCTAAATAAATTTGAGTACACGAACGAAGCAGCATTTAAATTCTTTGATATATCGCCAGAGCAATTACCTAAAAAACGAGTACAAAGCAAAGTAATCCCACAGCGTATTCGAGTTAAGAAATTACGTGAAAAATACAAATCATTAGGGCTTAGTTATGAAAAATTAAATGAAGAGCATATTCAGATGCTTCGAATTTTCTTAACAAAAGAGTTCGAAATTTTCGGAAGTGATATGAAATTAAAATTATCTGTACCGCGAAAAAAAGATATAAAAATCTTAAAGCGTACAGGCTTACAATACGCTGTGATTCAAGTAGACGGTTATTATTTCAGCAGACGTGAAGCAATCACCTTCAACTCAGATGGATTTATAGGCTTTGCTGGGTGGGCATGCGATTACAGTACAACACCATTCGTGAATGCATTTGAAAAATGGCTTGATTGGTTGGTAGAAACGGCTGAAATAGCAGCATGAAATTCTTCTCATTGAGATTTAATCGAAAGAGCTTGTACAGTACGAAAGGGGAATGGATATGAATTTAACAAAATTATTTGCAACACAGGCAGCGTTAGACGAGCACATCATGCAGGAGCATCCAGAATTACGAGGGCAGAACAATCTTGATTGGAAGCTGTTAGCGCTTCAAGTTGAGCTAGGTGAATGTGCTAATGAATGGCGAGGGTTTAAGAAGTGGAGTAAGGACCAGGAGCCGAGAGTGTATGTACCAAATCCTAAAGATCCTTGTGAAGAATGCAATGGTAAAGGTTATTTTGATACGCACAAGCGATTAAAGGATTGGATTTTTTGTGAAAACTGCGATGGTTGCGGCTATCACTTCTATAATCCTTTGCTCGAAGAATACGTTGACTGCTTGCATTTTATTTTGAGTATTGGGTTGGAATTAGGTGCTCATAATTGGATGAAACTTAACCAATATCCAGTACCTGATGAAAATGGCAGCATTACATTACAATTCCTAGACGTACATTCTAAAACACTAAAAGTAGGCGAAGAAATTATTCGAATGGAATTAGAGCCAAAAGAAATTAGAAATATGTTTACAAAAGCATTTGAAAGCTTTTTACAGCTTGGTACAATACTCAGCTTCACACAGGAACAGGTCGAAGAAGCTTACTACGCTAAGAATAAGGTCAACCATGAACGCCAATTAACAGGGTATTA
>NZ_JBBOZQ010000004.1 GCF_038008685.1 Lysinibacillus sp. FSL W8-0992 | reverse complement strand
AAATAACCAACTACAGATAAATCTTCTCAAGTATTGATGTAACAAAATCAGCCAAATCAAAGAACCAATTATTTTTCTTATTTCTTTCACTTCTTGTCATAGAAATTACCCCTTTGCAGTATCCACACGCTTTTTACTATCCTCAACATTGAATTTATCTGGATAACGCATTTTCAATTTATCGATGTTCATTTCGCAAATTCGTTCAAGTGATGAATCGTACATTTCAGCGAGAACAACCAAATTTTGAATTAACATTTTTAATGCTAAAACAACTTTACTTGAATTTAATTCATGACGATGAAACATGAATTTTTTAACTTGTTCTGAAATCTCACCGGATAGGATGATGATTTTATTGATTATGCTTCCTTTTGTGCCTTCCACAGTATAATTAGTAAGTGGCTCGTATGTTTCGCCTAAGAAGGTTAGGATGCCAAATGCGTAATGTGATACATCACCAAGTTCCTTTAGAATCGCTTCACGATCATTAGCAGCGCTTAATACCTCTACACATTCACCAATCAAGCCCAAAGCATAATTTGTTAAGCCGTGTTCTAAGTGAATATGGTTTTTCGGCATACCTTCTAACGGCATTGTTCTTTTTGATAACTCTTGAAAATTATTAAGATTCATATAGTGATTCCTCCAGTAGTGTAGGGTTTTCGTAAATGTTGCCGATGATTTTGCAAACCTTATTATTTTTCCAAAGTTCCTCCATTCCCATTTCATTGTCTATTACGTGCATTTGTGTAAATTCATTTATTGTTACTTCGTACGCTAGGTAGTCGCCAATTCTAACAATATCCCCCTCATAAATCTCCTTGCCGTTCTTGTCCTTTAGACCTGTGTACTCTCCTACACTTTCTGGATGAACTTCAATCCATCCACTTTCAGTGAAGATAAATGTCTCTCCTGGTTTTCCTACTTCTTCAGCGTATTCTTTAGTAAATTTAGTTGTATGAACTCCAGTACCATAAATCCATTGACTACCCACCATTTCTTCAACGGCAAAACCACGTAGTTTAATCTCTCGCATTCTGCATTTCCTCCAATTTCTGTTTTAGTACCGTCAAATAAACAATTTTGTCCATCGACTCTTGTATTGCATGGTCTATCCATTCAATTGTTGTGTAATCAAGTGGATTTACTGTTGTACCGTACTTCGCAAGACCTTTAGCAGTTTGATTTTCTAGTAAACTTTGAACCTCACGTAATACTGGATTTGCTAAGATTTCATCTTCAATCGTCATTTAAATTACCCCTTGTTCTATTTTTCTTCTAATATCAATGGACTTAACGTTGTTCTCGCGTTTCCATTTATCAATATTTGCTTTTGTCATTCCGAAAAGTTCACCTATGCTAAGGTCAGTCATTCCGGTTTTCTTGTACTGAATAAAGCCATCAAAATCTAAAACTTTTGTTTTAATTTTTTCAGCCTTTTTAACACCATTACTTTCGTTGCGACTAAGCAATTTCAAAAGAGACGTACCGAGCTTTTCGATGTTTTTGCAATGAACACATGTTGTCTTTTTCGAATTATTATTACTGCATTTGCACAATACCAATAATTTATCTATTTCATACAAAACCTCTTTACGTTTTTTAAGCATATCTGCATTCATGTACATTCCACACCCCTCTCTCAATCCAACCCTCATTTACATGCTGCTGAATCACTTCGAAATCGTAAGGCATGATAACACTTACTTCGCATCCATCGACTGTCATATACATCTCGATATACTTTGTAAAAGGGTTAGGTATGGCCATCCACAATCTACCCTGTGGTTGCTTCGTTTTCTTCACCGACTGGACAATAGGAATCCCATTGCGCATGTTCATAGGCTTCTCCTAATGAATCAGATAGTTGATTACAACTAATTTTTGTTTTTCAGAAAAACGACCATATTGCTCAAAGTTGTCCAAAATGTTGAGAGTCATAGTTTTATAATTTTCATCACCTGTATAACCATTAATGGACATGTCCTCTTTTATGATGTCAAAAAGCATTTTGTCGTTGAATTGCAAAAATCTACTTCGTAGCTTGTCATATGGATTCGTTAACATTAGAACGCCCCTCTCTTTAGGTAGTTCTTCATCTGGTAATAGAAACGATGGTAAATGTTATGACCAATCATCAATTTGCTCATTGGTCTAATTTCGAAATTGTACTTCGCTTGAAATGATTCCAAACGGCCTTTCAATGCTTTCTTGTCATACCTACTGCGATAATTATGATTAGCGATATTTTCGTCAAATTGAGGATCTTCAACAAATATGATGAATTTGCCATTTTGAGAGCGAATCAATTCATTTTCAAACGCTGCTTGTGTATCTTTTTGTAAGTTACCGCATATTTCATCAACGCTGTTTTTACGTTCGACTGCACTGTTTAAATAAATATCACGAGCAATGCCTAATTCCTCATTTTTAGGAATCATTGCTGAATAATCTCCATAATCCAATTTTTTAAATTTAATTGGAATATCATGTTTTCTTAAATAGTCCAAAATGTGCTGATTCACTTTTTCCCTCGTATCAACAACGATTGTGAGAGTTTTTAGGATATTGCTTAGTTCCGTATCTGTGTAATGGTAGTGAATCATTTCAAAACACCTACCCCAGATAAAAACAACATAGTGAACAAAATCAACACGATAGATGAAAAGAACGTTGCTAAAAATACTCCAAAAAAGTATTTAGCGAAATACTCCGAATCAGTAAAGAAGAGTACGAAAAATTCTTTCATTCACTAGCACCACCTAGCAATTCAGGATTTTCGTAAATGTTGCCGATTACATGATGCCTACGACTTACATCCATAAACCATTCCACCCCATCTTCAATAACCGTTACAGAAATAAATTTGCATTTTGAGTCGTCGTATCTAACTGCAAAGTTTCTAGCGCCTTCGAGTGGAGCCCGTAAGATATCACCTTCAAAAATCTCAACACCATTTGCGTCCTTTAAGCCTGTGTATTGCATTAATTCAATCTCATTGAATGTTCGCCAAGGACCATTTGTGTTGATTTGATTATTTTTAAAGTTAATGTCATTTACATGGATAATTTCTTTTAAATTTTTTTCCCAAGCTCTAAACTTAATCTCTCTCATTCTCTTAACCTCCTTATTTTCACTTGTTAAACGCACCGTACAGACGTTCTAATAACAAACTGGATATATTTATCATCTGTTCTTTAAAACGTCTTAAAATGGCTGTAAATCACTTATTATGGTTAGCATATAAAACAGCATTCTCATACAATTTTTTCTTCATGATATTAGAAGCTTCATTTTCGAATTGTCGATAGTCTGTGTAAATGTCATTCCATCCGTTCTTAGCTAGTGTTTCTTGCCACTCAACGAACAACGTCAATGCTTCTGCGTTCGCGCATATCCATTCATTCAGTTTCGGGTTGTGTTGCCATCCACAGACTTGATGCACCATCATTCGAATATGCTTATCGATTGCTTTAGCTTCTTCCCATGACTTAAACCATTTTTCTATTTCACCGAAAACTGGATCAGCAGCCTTCAATATTTCCTCTGGCACCAACTTTGCATTTTTAAGCGACAATCTACCATCCGATTCATCGCGATAGATTTCAGCGCCACTTTTCCAAATTTGTGATAATACATGTAAAACCACCGTTTACCACTTCCTTACAATTTGGTAGTTACTTATTTTTTTTAAAAACCCTGTTTTTACCCCTACTAAATAACTTAGTTACTTTTAAGTAACTCCCTTGCACCTTACAGCCACATAGGTTTAAGTGATTTTAGTTAAATTCGTTACTTGGAAAGTTCATTACGCTCTTATATATATATATTTATATTTTTTTATTTTTTAATTAATATAAAAACAAAATAACAAAAGTAACTTTAGTAATATAAAAACACTCTCAAACTATTGATATGACTGAATTTAGAAGAGTTACAATTGAGAGTTACTTTGTTAACTCAAAGTTACTAAACTAGCTTAAATGAAGTATTTTCAGCCTCTTTTGTAACTATTTTTTCTTCAAAAGTAACTCCTTGTGGCGCACGCTCCTGTAAAGTAATACCAGTGAAAAAATTTTTATTTCCTGCCCCACGTTCTTTTTTAAAGCCCTTCGTTTCCAACATTCGATAAAAACTACGATTACTTACTGTACGTTCACCAGATTTATAACCAAAACTGTCATAAACGTTATATAATTCTTTTGCTTCGATTTTGATATTTTCATTTGTTTTATCTACATAACAACATTCAGCTAAAAATGGACCAAGTATGTCCATGTCCTCTTTATAATTCCCTGTTGCTCTTGCTACCACCACTGGCTCTATTAGACCGTCCTTCTGCCACTTTAAGCAGCCTTCGATTGCCCAGTTGAGTATTCCACTCATTTCTAACGACAACTTCTCAGGTAACTTTTTATCACGCTTATGCGCTGGCAAGTTTAAATCAAATGGAATTAATTTAACCCTGCGCCATATACCTTCATCCAAGCCCCCAATGATTGGCTTATGGTTAGTTGTAAAAAACACTTTAAACTCTGGAATGTACTCAAAGTATTCTTGTCGTAAGAAGCGAGCTAATACAGGCTCACCACCTGTAATTTGTTTAACGAATGATTCCGAAAGCTTTTCGCCTTCCTCGCTTTCAATTGCTGATACAAAGCGAGATCCTACTAACCTAGCAATATCGTTATTGGCACCTGTTTCTTTTTTCTTAATAAAAGTATCCGATTTAGCCTGTTTGCCATATTCACCTACAAGGTCTTTGATTGTGTTGATAAACGTTGATTTACCGTTACTACCACCACCAACCAAGAACATCATAATTTGCTCTGAAATATCACCGGTTAAGCTGTAACCAATCAATCGCTGCATGTATTCTGCAAGATCTTTATCCCCCAAAAATATTTGGTCTAAGAATGCTAACCAATTTGGACATTTAGCATTTTCTTCATAAGAGATATTTGTTATTTTCGTTAACTTCAATTCCCTATCATGCGGTTGTAGCTTTCCTGTTTTTAGGTCTACAACACCATTTGCAACATTGAGCAGATATTTATGTTTATCAAAGTCACTACGATCTCCTGGAACCAATACTTTTAAATCTTTAATTGCACTTTCACGCACATTATGCTTTTCGCAATGTCTAGCCCATTTTTGTTCCGTTTCATCTGCTGATTCACCAAGTTTGCGAACTACCTTTGCTACAATGCGATGCAACTTTCCTTTTTCGTCAAACTCCCAATACTTGCCGTTCCAGATATACCAACCAACTGATGGAATATAACGAATTACATGGCCGTATTCATAAGCAATACGCTCTGCATTTCCTAGGTCCGTTAATTTGAATTTACGTGCTGGCTTTTCTACTTCCTCTGCAGCCACATCATCACCGTGGAAGTTAAATGAAAACTTGCTGTCATTTTGATGGTCCAACACAGTTGTTGTAGTGGAAGCAATAGCCTTGGCAATGGTACCTTCACCATAAGTATCACCTGTATCTGAAAAGTGAATTCTATCCCATTTATCACGCATCAAGGCTGTTTCTCTAAACATCGAATCCATTCTCGAAGCGCTTTTCCCAGTCCAGAAAGCCAAATGATTACATAATGCTAAATCACTTGATGAATGGTCATCATCTATTAAATTTCCGTCATACAACGATCGTATTTCATCGCCTGATTTACTACGGAACATTCGCTCCCAAAGTGCTTCATTCGATAGCTTGATTTCGTCTTTTTCAAACTCTGCTAAGTTCACACGCCCTTGCACATCGCTGTCATCAAAATATTTTTCTAAAATCTCTGCTATTTCATCTGTACGATCATAAATTCCATTAGCATTTTCACGATTACCTGTCATCGTAAAATAGCGACCATATTGATAGATTTCTAGTCCATGTTTTGCGCTTTTACGTCCAGTACCCACTACAGACTGTGGAAGGCTACCTTTGATGATGATATGAATGCCTGTACCACTAACACTAAACTCTGTATAGCTGTCTAATGTGTCTATAATTTCTTGTGCAAAAGTGTTGATTATAGGATTCGCTTTTTCAATATCATCAGCGCTGTACGTTACACATTTATCAATATCGATGCCTATAAAATTGTCTTGCCTACTGAATACAAAACCTACGCCATCTGCATTAGACTCTGTATAAAACTTGGCTGCTGTTGCAAACGTGGACCACGTTCTACGGTCATTACTTCTAGCCTCGTTACCATCAGTTTGATATGGTATTTTTGTATATCGTCCGCCTTTTTCTTCTGACTTCCACAATATCCACTGGGAAAGTGACCTTAATTCTGATGGTATTTCGTTAAAATTGATTGGTGCTTTCACGTTCTCACCTTCATTCGTTGATGCCTTTTATTTTGATGCCTAGTGTATCTAACGTGTATACAATCGCATTTGCGTAAGCTGTACGAGCTCTTTTATCACAAATATCATTTATATCACACTGTGTTTGCTGACGTTGATATGTTGCTAAGATTTTTTCTTCCGGCGTTTGTTCGATTTCGTAACCTAAAACTAAAATTCTCGCTAATTCAAAAGGTGAGTATTGAAGCATACATAAAGCATCAGGATTTATTTCAACAGCTTCTTTTGTGTGGTGACTTTCGAAAATTTTAATATGTTCGTGTAATACTGCATCTTCCCAATTAATATCACCGCTGTTTTTGCACTTCTCGAAAAAATTAGCAACTTCACGACTAACCTTCACTTTTCCAGTCATGCGAAGTACCTCCAATCTTCACATTTAGTATCTGTACCTTTGCGTTCTACCGAATGTTTAAGGCATTTCCCATCATTGTCATAGCTAAAAAATTTGCAACTTCTACACTGTTCATGCATATTTTCAATCGATTTTAGTAACGATTCAGCAGTTACTTTTTCATTCATTCCGGCACCTCTTTTGCTGTTTTTGGGTATAAAAAAGAGAAGTCCGCCTAAAACAGACCTCTCTATTAAGTTTTTATTAGAATGGTAAATCGTCTTCGCTAATTTCAATTGGCCCTTTGTTATTTGCAAATGGATCTTCATTCTTGGACACTTTAGAAGGTGCTACGAATGAAACGCGAGGATATTTACGCTCCTTATCGTTTTTGTCTTCCACATGTTTGATGTACACTAATACATTTTTACCGATGATATTTTTAACGACCTCATCTAATTCAAGACTTTGTTTACCGCTATAACCGCATGCCACTAAGAATGAGTTCCTTTTCTTTTCGGTATTTTCAGCGTATTCCGGATTAGTGCTACTTAAATAAAGCGTGTTATACAGAACTTTTGCTCCTTGGTGTTTCTGATTAACATCTGAACGAATCTCTACATCAAACCCAATTGAATATTGACCTTGCCATTCTTTAGCCTCGGCGTTAATTATTGCAGCTTCGTATTTCCCTTCTTCTACTAATTGGAATTCACCAGATGATACATTTTCTTCGTCGAAATTAATTTTAAAACCCATAATTATTTTTCCTCCTTATTATCTGTGGAAGGCACATGACCAACCTTGAAAATATTTTCTTGTGAACACGCCTTACGATTATCCAATTGATTCTTAGCGAATAAATAATCAGTTGGCTCTAAAATGAAACCACGCTTTTGCGTTTCTGGATTGATAACTAATTTACCGACTACATGACATAGGCCCATAAAGTTATTCAAAATCTTGTCTCGCATGTCTGGATATGAACGGTTAACAGCTTGACCACTTGGTAACTCCCATTTATCAGTTGTTTCCCATGCAGTGAATACAACTCGTTTTCCTAGCGTTTGAATAAAACGGACGCTATCTATGATGAAGAAATCAATTTGTTGATAGTTGGCCATTGAAGGCACTCGGTTGTTTTTGCCGTCACGCCCTAAATTACCAAGCATAGAGCGAGTTAACTCTGAAATATTGTCAAACACTAAATTGTCGTATTTCGATAAGTCAGTACGCGCTAAATCTCGCATAAGTGCATTCCATTCTTCCCATGCCTGGTGACTATTGAAATCAACAATGTCGATATTCTCGCAACCTTTTAAAACTGAATGTGTTTTATCAAGAGGGACATATAATGTTTTGCCCTCTAAATATTTGATTGTGGACGTTTTGCCCATACCAGGTGGAGCATAAAGTAAAAACGTTGAAGCATCTATTTGTATATCAGTTGCACTTGAAACTTTCATACTGCTTTCCACACTCCTTTTCTATTAATATGGCAAGTCCTCATCAGTGGCATCTTTTTGCTCTTCGACCTCTTTAAATGGATCTACGAAATCTGGTAAATCTTCATCAGTCTTTTCAACTGTAACGCTGCCATCTGGATTGACTGAATACGGTACACCTTCATGCACTTCATCAATACTCATTTGACCATCTGGAGCATCATCTTTCGGCTTACCTTCCATAACCTCTTTAGGTGTTCCATATTGATAAGTTAGGTCTACTAAGAAATACTGACCGTACTTGTTGTATTTCTCGTTGATTTTATACATAATCAGTGCTTCGTTTTCTTTAGCAGCTACTACAATTTCTTCTGCTTCTTCGCGTGTATCTGCATAGTGCTGTTCTTTTTGATTGAGTAATTTTTTCAAGTGGTTTTCCTCCTATATTTCTACTTTGAAAGTAGTAGTTTGTGGTTTAACTTTGGCACCTGAAACAACTTGACCATTTTCATCAACAACAATTTGTTCACCATCTTTTTCAACGACTTTGAGTGTTTTCTTTAACTCACCCCATTGAAGAGTTTTAGTCGTAACCTTTTCAACAAACGGTAACTTGTTTTCTTCTGCAAATTTGATAAGTTGTTCTTCATCTGCTTTATCAGGTTGAGCTTTTGAAGTTGTTGATTTTGATTTACCATATGGCGTAGAAATTGTTTTCTTCTTCGGATTTTCAGCCAATTCTTTTGTATGGTATTCGGCAATTAAATGTTGGAAAAATTCAACTGTATTAAGATGCGATTTCGATTCATCTTCTTTCCAACGTTTGATGCGGTCGAATTCAGCATCTGCTAAAGCTTGATTTTTCTTTAACTCCGCTTGTGCATTAGCAATTTGACGAAAAGCCCAATTTAGACTTTCGAGATTGGTAATTTCATAACGTTGTTTAGTTTCTTCTGTTTGTTCACCTTCCACAATTTCACGTGCTGGCGCCTCAAGTTCGTATTCACGTAATGGATTAACCATCTATTCATCACCTCCTAGAAAATTCGATTTATTACTTCAATCAGATACATGCTATCTAATTTAAAAGTTGGATTATTTTCTTGCTGTTGCTTTACGGTGTCAATAACTTGATGGAAGTATGCTGCATCCACTCCTGTTAGTTGTTCGCGTAATACTTCAATATCTAGTAAATCCATATCATTAAGCTGTAGCGCCATTTTTAGATACTGTCCTGCGTTAATATTCCATCCCCGCTTGATAAATTTGCGTGTACGCACAATGCTTGCCAGAGGATATTTAGAACCTGTGTAAACAAGTTCTTTTGTGATGATCGCTTCAAGTGCACGTGCTGGTAATTCAAGATGTCCTGTTTTCGATTTCCAGTAACATGTTGCATGGACAAAATCGTAATTAGAATGAATTTCCTCAGCATCTCCATAAAAACGAATAACCAATTGAACTTTATTACTTAAACTAATAGCATTTGTTGAAAGGAATACAGGTCGATACTTCGGCTTTTCATCATCTGTGGAAGGCTCAATCGGTTCAACTAAATCTTCGACCTCTGTTTCATGTCCCTCCATTTCACCTGCAACCCCTGCTGATTGAACAAATACTGATATACGGCCATCTTCTTCCTTAACAACAGCATCGTATCCATGTGTAGCATTGAATTCTTTTACATAATAATTAGCTACTGCTAATACCGTTTCTTTATTAGTAAAGTAGTAATCGTAATCATTTACTTCTTCATTTGTTAAAAGCGATACGATAGAACCGCCTGTAATAATTGAGTTTTTGCGAACTAATTCACGAACCGTTTCATCTTTTATAGACTCCACCAATTCGTTATGTTTCTTTTGTAAAACTGCTTTAATTGTTTTAGCTTTCAACATCTTTTCCTCCTGTGCTATAATGTCGATGATTATATTTTTAAGTTGTTTGATTGCTTGTCATCGGTTGCAGCCTTTGACAAGTTTTTTTGTGCCATTGAATGTGAAAAGCCTGTACGGTTGTGCATTGAATCACCTACTTCAAATCAATTTCATTAATAAGTTGTTTCGCGCCTTCAATACTTAGAATTAATTTGCCTCCTAGTAAAACAAGATTGTCTTCTGATATTTCACCAGTGACGGCACATTCCATATTAGGCTTGTATTTCTTAATAACGATTTTGTCACCATCAATAAAGATTTCAGCTGGATCACCATTATCAATCCCTAACGTGCGGTGTAGCTCCTTTGGAATTACTAAACGCCCTAAATCATCTACCTTGCGAACGATACCGGTACTTTTCATGGAATTAAACCACCTTTTCTTTTTTTATAGTATTTTGTTTAGCAACTAACTCTTTATCTTCATAACCATTATTCATCCTGTATTTTATTGTGTTTGGACTCAGATCATATTCTCTAGCTAATTGAGATAATGTCTTCCTTTCTCCTCCAACATCAACAAATACATTTTTTCGAGTGTTGTTATTTTGTACTAACCTAGTAGTCCATCTGCAATTTTTAGGTTCGTAGTTTCCATCATTATCAATTCTGTCAATAGTAAGAGAATCTAAATATCCATTATTGATAGACCAATTGTAGAAGTTATAAAATACTTTCCATTCATCACAAATGGTTATTCCTCTACCTCCGTAGTTCTTGTACGATTTTCTATTTTTATCAAAACATCGCTTTTTCATTTCAAGCCATATACTATATAAACGATGATTAGTAAGGTTATGAGTAGAAACAATTTCTTTTTGATAACAACCACAACTAGTAGATTGTCCACTTGTAAGGTTAGTTCTAAAAATGACTTTTTCTTTTCCACAAGAACACTTACATAGCCATCTTGTAGACCTATTTCCATTCTTACTTGTCACAGTGTCATAGAGCTTTATAACAGTTAATCTTTTGAAGGTTGATCCAGATAAGTCTTTAGGAAATTTCCGTTTCATCTAAATTCACCTCCCTCAATTATCAGCAGCACGTTTAAGCGCCAATGTTTTAAGTAACGTTGTATACAACACTTCACTTACTGGTTGTCCATCAATGCTGTGGATGTCCAACTTTTTCAACTGTTCAATGACTGCATTACGCTGTAATTGCTTACGCATAGTTGTCACGTTTCACAACCTCCAGTGCTGATTCAACACCATCAATGTAATCACTATGTTCCTTGTATTCTTTCGCTAGATTAGGAAGCGCACTGTCACCAAACGGTAAACCGTTATGAACCAACACCTCTTGGATAATTTGTTCTCCTAAGTCCTTTAGATGGTCCCGCGAATCTACAAGTAGCTGGCTTAGGTCATCCACAATCTTCTTATTAGCATTAGGAAATTTGAGCGCTTCTTTTAAATCCATAACGCTTGCATTTTCAGGGATATAATAAGCATGCTTGTTGTCGTAATGAGTTATAACTTTACCGTCATCAGCTAAAGTTTGAACGCTTGTTACGTGGCTTTCATGAATATTAAGACCAACTACTGACAACTTCGTACCTTTAACATTCAATACTGCTTTCATACCGTTTCCTCCTCAACTGGTTCAACAACTGTTTTTTCATAAAGCAAACCTTTTAATCTAGCGATTTCTTCTTTCAACTTGCGATTTTCTTCTTCGCGAATGAATTTATTCTTATTCGCTTCTTCGATTTTCGCGTTAGCTTGAGCAGATTCACTAATTAATTTACGGTACTCGTTTAATGTGATAGTCACCGTTAATTCTTGATTAGCAACGAAGTTATCTTCTGATTGCTTATATGCGCCAAAATCTTTTGTGTAATAATGTTGAACTGTGTTAATTGTTTCTGACATATTTAATTACCTCCAATAGATTGATAGTTTTATTTGTAACGCACTGCTACAGCTGTATTAATCGCGTTGCTAATCAAAGCTAATCGTTGTTCAATCGGTAACGCTAACCATTCAGCTACTTTACGTTTCAATTCGTTTGCCTCCTTGCAAGGATTGTTTTACTAATACTTGCTTTTTTATTTAGTGCAGCTTGTTTACTTTCATCTGACATTGCATTCCACTCAGCTACTTTGATTTTCAATTAGGAACACCTGCTTTCCTTGTATACTTAGTCATCCAACGCCCTCTTTCATTTTTGTAAACCTCTCGGTCATATAAACTGACAACCTCATCAATTTTTGAAGTATCAACGTTTGTGGACCATGCTGGCTCCAATAATTCGGATAACCCTAAGGGCGTTTCGATTTTTTCACCCTCGAATATTAGATGAGGGATAAATATTTTTTGCATCCCTATTTCACCTCTTTAATGTGCCGTTTCGGCTCACTAATTTAAAACAAAATCATTACTTGTTTCCGAATTGGCAACATTATGGGTAAAAAAAATGTTAATTTTCTCGCATGTGATGCCTAATTTACTAGAAATCACCGAAAAATCATCTACAGTAACAGGTAGCTTTCCGTTCTCTTTCTTGGAATAAGTACCTTTTGAAACGCCTAATTCATCTGCCATTTCTTGAATCGTTAAACCTTTTGCAATGCGTTCAGCTTTTAATCTATTGTAATTAAATCTCATTTATAGCACCTCCATTCCTTTTGTTATCCAAATAATAGCATCGTAGTTTCCAATGCGTCAACAAAAATATATGAAAAATATAAAAACATTACTTAAATCCTCCTATTGTTTCCTATAAGGAAACATGTTAGTATAAATTTGAAGGAGGTGATAATGTGAGAGATTCGCTAGAAGTCGCTAAGTACATTCAAAAAACATTAGATGCAATCAATATGAAACCAATAGAGTTAGCTAATAGGATCGGTGTAGATAGAAGTACAGTAACGAGATATTTAAACGGAACCAGGAAAATATCGATGGATGATCTTCCAAAAATCGCAGGTGCGTTAGGGTTAACTCCTATAGACATATTAGTTGAGAAGGATGATTTACCTAATAACGTAACACCTATTCAACCGAAATTCATTAAAATACCAATACTAGGAAAAATAGCTTGTGGAGCACCTATTTTAGCAGAGCAAAATATAGAAAGCTTTACATATGAAATTGATGATTCATTGCCTCAAGGGAATTTATTCTCATTGATTGCTAATGGTGATAGTATGGAGCCGACAATCCCGAACGGATCAAGAGTGTTAATAAGAGAACAAAGTGATATAGAAAGTGGAGAGCTTGCTGCAGTCCTTGTTAATGGAGATACAGAAGCTACTTTAAAAAGAGTAAAAAAGCAAGGCGATATTGCTTTCTTAATGCCAGATAATCCGAAATATGAGCCAATCATTGTTGATGAGTTAAATCCAGCTAGGATAATAGGCAAAGTAATACGAGTGGTTAGAGATTTTATTTAATTAATTTTTGACGTCAAACAATTAAACATTTTATAGAGTAGGCTCATTCGCTTGCTCTTTTCTTATATAAAAGGAGATAAGGGATAAATTGGAGGATAAAAAAAGGGTAGCTTTATACAGTCGTTATAGTACAAGTTCACAAGATGGTAATTACAGTATCGATATACAGTTAGAGCGTATGGAAGCGATGTGCGCTTCTAAAGGATGGGAATTTGCTGAACATTTCAGCGATCCAGCATACAGTGGGGCTTCTTTAGAAAGACCTGATTTACAAAGATTATTGAGTAGAATAAATGACTTTGACGTTGTTATGGTTTATCGTTTGGATCGTTTATCACGTTCTCAAAGAGATACCATGACATTGATTCAAGATTATTTTTTGAAAAACAACGTAGCGTTTGTGAGCGTGTCCGAAACATTAGATACTACAACCCCATTTGGAATGGCTATGATTGGTATTCTCGCTGTTTTTGCTGAATTAGAAAGAGCCACTATTACAGAGCGCATGCAAAGTGGAATCAAAAAGCGAATTGAAGCAGGTTACCGTTTGTTAAGTGGAAACTATTTACCCACTGGATATAAAAAAGGTGTAGATAGTGAAGGAAATAATATTTTGGTTGTAGATGAACATGAATCTAAAAAAGTTCACAGAATTTTTGACTTATATGAGCAATATCACTCCATAACAAAAATTCAAGAAGCCTTAAAAGATGAAGGATTTGCTAATAGACGTTTTCTTGCAATACGTAGAATTTTAAGTAATCGTTTGTATATAGGTGAGGTTCAATATAAGGAAGAATATTTCAAAGGAGTCCACGAACCATTAATAACAGAAGATCAATTTAACAGAGTACAAGCTTTATTAGCTAGACACCCTCCTGGTAAGAACGCAGGGAAAGCAAGAGAAAGCCTTTTTAGTGGTTTAATCACTTGTGGTTGTTGCGGAGAATTGTTCTACACTTATAGTTACAAAGTTAAAAACAAAGTTAAAGGTGATTACTATGTGAGATCTTATTTATGTAGAGCAAGACGTTTTCCGAGTGAATACGATGAAAAATGCTTCAGCCAAATAATTAAAAACGACACCTTAGAGAAATTATTTGTAAACGAATTAAAAATAATCGCAGCTAACAAAAAAACTACTTCAGTCAAAAAAGAAAGAAGAAAAAATTATGATCTATCAATTAAACGGATCGGTGAAAAAATAAACAGACTTATCGACCTTTACACTGATGGTGACCTTGATAAAGATATGTTAAATCTTAAAATAGGGCAACTCAATAAAGAAAAAGAAGAGTTATTAGCTAAACAAGCTTTAGAAGCACAGAATGACTCTGTACGAATCGATTTTGAACAACTAGATAAAATGCTTGTAGATTTCGATAAACTTGAATTTCGAGCTAAGAGAGCAATTGTAGAGAAGGTACTATCAAATGTAATTATTGAAGAAGAATCAGTAATTTTCGAATGGAATCTTTGACTCAAAAACTTCCGTTTTCATTTTCTGCCCCACA
>NZ_JBBOZQ010000003.1 GCF_038008685.1 Lysinibacillus sp. FSL W8-0992 | reverse complement strand
ATTTCTAAAAAAAGTGTGTCTAAGTTTATATAAAACTTAGACACACTTTTTCTATTTTTCCTTCAAATTAGCGATTGTGGCAAATTAAAGGTGTTAAGTTTTCTACTTCTTTGATTTCGATTTTCATAGCGCCTAACCTCCTTTTTATGTAATTAAATACATAATATACCATAGTTTTCTATAAATCAACTAAATTATCCAAAAATAGAGAAAATAAACTTAATATATATAATACATAATATTGAAAAAATTCACAAAAATGTAATGTGTGAAATTTAGATTTTTGCTAGATAAACAGAATCTATACAGATTTATATATACTAAAACTTAGTTAACATTTTTTTGAAATTAAAATGAATAAAATTTTAAAAAAAGAGAGAGAAAAATATAATTATGTTTTAGGGTATTTGAAGGCTTTGAGACCTTCCCTTATAGGGGAATCCCATCAGCGAAGTCAAACTTCATAGTGGTGAGATAGATTAAGCCGACCATAATACCTTTCATGAAGGAGGAGAGAAGATTTGTTGAATGATAGCTTAGAGTATTGCCCACACTGTCATACTAATTTGCAGGGAGATGTGATAGCAGAAGAACAGCAAAAATCTTATAATGCTACACATTTCACAAGAAAAATTGGCATGACCACGTTAAAAGCCGATCGAATTTTGTATTGGCAATGTCCTGACTGTGATGGAACGTGGTCAATAAAATAAAAGTCACTTTATTATCTTATTTTAGGTAACCTTTTATGTTATTTTAAAGGTAACTTAAAATAACAGGGGTGTTCTTATGTGTGAAAAAGAGTTATTTGTATGTGAACGTTGTGGGAGTTCTATTGATGTAGCCTTAATTTATGTGAACGATGTACCAATGACATACTGTAGAATCTGTAGAGGGGCGTTATTTACAAAGAAAAAGTCTGTAGGTCGTCCAAGTATTGGTATTACTAAAAAGGTCTCTCTCACACTGACGGAAGATGATTGGACAGCATTAGAAGAGAAAGCAAAAGGGAATCGTTCACTTTTTTTACGCCAAACGATTGTGAAAGCGTTGGATAATGAGGAATCCAAAACTCCCCCAGGGGAACTGTATTTTAAAAGTGATCTCCATAAAGAACAAACGTTGAAGATATTAAATGTATTCAACAAACTGAGTATTTCAAGCGACTTGTATTATGGCTGTCTAGCGTATGTAGTAGGAGCGACTTATAAAGCTGATTGTCTTATCAAAGCCATTGATGAAGATAAAACAGTCGATTTGGATAGGTTGTATAAGAACATAGAAATACTTTCGCATAGTGAACGTGTGATGATACGGTTTGGTTTGCAGTTATTCAACAGCCATTTTGATGACATTAAATTATCCGATGTGATGCAGTCGTTAGATAGCGATAATATAAAAGTCATTAAACAGGCAATTGATTTGTTTTATTAGATTTTATTGAAATTCAGGTGCATAATGATTATGAACAGTAAATTTTTCCCCAAAGGTATGTCAAGGGTGGAAGTCATTATTTCTTCGGTAAAAGAAATAATGACTTTTTCTTTTGAGCTAAAGAAGTTTTGAAGACATTTTTCTAAAGTTGCCGAATTAAAAAGTGAGAACACTGATTAACAAGGGAAGATCGGTATGACAATAGGAGAAATTGTAGAAGCATTAAAATGTGGGAAAGCATTGGCTGACATAGGGAAAGAACTTTCTGTAGGGAAAGAAAAATTAAGTAAGGCACTTATTTGTTTAATCGAAGAACTGGTTGGACGTTTACTGGTAGATTCCGACGGTTGGCTTGTGGAAGTGCTGCTTAGTTCTGCTGCTGATGCATCATTATTAAATAATAAAAAACTACCTGCTAATAAAAGACCCGACAATAAACTTTTTTCAACCTCATAACCTCCCAATTGTTGTGGTATATTTAAAATAATACCATATTTTACAAAAACAGATATAGATTCATATTTTTGTAAAATATATTAGGGAACATTTACTCTAAATGGAATCTATAAAAAGGGGATGTTGAAATGAAAAAAATAATTTTATCCATTCTAAGTGTTGCATTTTTGAATGGATGTAATGGTTTTCCCAACGGTACTCTTAGTCAGCCAGAAGGCAAAGTTATTTTAAACGGAGAACAATATACAATGATTCCAACTGATTACGAATGGGAAGAAGACAATGTTAAAATAACAGATATGAGTTCTCGTGATATAGAAGAATTAGCTGATGATTTTGAAACATTAGAAGTTGAAAAAGGAGATATATTAAATTTTGAAATTGAAAAAAGTCCTTCTTCCATAGCAATAACTAGACTAAATGAAGAAGGTGTAATTGATGATGTTGAAATTAAAGATTATAAAATAACACTGCCATCTCAAGAAGGGTATTACATTTATGAACTTCAGGTAGTGTGGGATAAAGGAAAAGAGACTTTTGTTTTTGATGTTGATGTAAAATAAATAATTCTTTAGCGTGCAACGCAGATTCCAAAAGGAATAGAAATTCTTTCCTTTTGGAATCGAGTACAGCAAGCCAGCGTAGCTGGTGCGGTAGCGTTTTTTGCTAGGTTTAACCAACGAAAAATGCTATAATACTAGCGTATAAACTTTACTTTTCGACATACTCTCGCTGTTCATGCTCACCTTCACTGCCTATTGGTATAACGTGAGATTGTTCGATTAAAGCCAGAGTGCTGTGTGTACTTGCCATCACTATCCAATTGGATATATCGCAAGAAGGCATGGTTATAGAAGCGTTAAAACGCATTAAACGCATTTTGAATTCTTGACAGAGTACGCAATAGCCGAAAATCAACGATATGATGCAGCTGTATAAATACATTGGTATTACCAAAAAGCGTAATCGTGTATAGCAGTATATTTAAAAAAACGGAGCAAGTTATTAAATTTTACTGATTGAGCAAAAAGCCTATCGGTATTTTGTTGTGTAAAAAATATATGGTGGATATTTAGTATCCAAGTTAAAACTGATTGAGCGTTCTCGCACATTCGGTTTTTTTTGCGTTTTACGTAATTAAAAAATAAAAACAAAAAGAGGAGGATTATAAACAAAAATACAAAAGGAGTTTTAAAAACTTTGCAAGAGTGTGAAAAGGTAACTTTTATTATTTTGATTAAGTTACTTTATTTAATTTTTCACGATTTATTAATGGCTCGGTACGAGCAAAGGGTTTTGATTTTGTATCAGCGTTAGCTGATTTACGTTGCGCAGCAGCGTAACACATAGGACAGCTTGCTGTCCATCGTTGCAAAGCAACGACATGTTTTTTAGCTCGCCTGTTAAGGCTTGAGCGGATGTTTTAAGCTGATATACCGATTACCTTATTTTTTATACAAATACATATGATGCGATACCCCACCTTAGGGTAAGTGGCTCAACGGAGCCACGCACCCTAAGGTGGATTGAGATATGCCAAATTTGAGAGGAGGTGAAAATTTTGAGTAGAAAAAGGTCAAGAAATAGCAAGGCGAGAGCATCCATTGTACATGATGTGAAGACGGCGTTGGATGCGATTGATATGATTGGACACTCGAAAAAAGATGCTCGCAAAGAGGGGATCAAAGGCATTCATTCGTTAAAGCAAAAATCCAACAGCATGTCGGATTGCCAAAACTTCGTAAAATGGGTGAGGGATGAACATGGGGTTCGTAAGTTGGACCACCTAACGAAGCAACACTATAAAGCCTATTTTGCTTATCTTGAGGACAAAGGAATCTCAAAAGGGCACATGATTAACGTGGAAACGTCCTTACGACTCTTAGAACATGGTCATAAAATGGCTTCCAAAGAGCGTGAGAGCGATTTTGCAGGTTTTTGTACAGAGAACCGTCTTTATGTACTAGAACGAAACGAAAGCTTGCAAAATCGCTCGTATGAGCGTTGGGAGATAGATGCTATAAAAAAACAAGTTTCTGCAGAAGTATCGAAAGCCGTTGATTTAATGAGCCAACTTGGATTGAGAGTAAAAGAAGCTGTCAATATACGTGTGGAGCATTTTGTGGCGAAAAACGGAGGGCTACAGCTAAATATTCCTGATAAAAAAGGGGCAGGAATTACCAAGGGAGGGCGATTTCGTGAGGTTGACGTACCAAATGATTTTATCGAGTCGTTACAGAGCTTTTTAACAGGGAAAGAACCAACAGATAGGCTTGTGGCTGTTTCTTATGATACGGTGCGCAAAGGGGTTCATACAGCTTGTAAAAAAGCAGGGATTGAACAGGCAGGGCGAGGTTGTCATGGATTTCGACATTCGTATGCACGTGACCGTTTTTCACAGCTTGCTTCAGCAGAGCAAAAAAATATGATAGATAGGATTTTAGGTAACCGGTCAATTGGTCGTAAAGCCGATTATGGCATGGTATCAGAGCATGATAAAGAGTTGTATGAAAGTACACGTGCGGTCATGAATCAAGTTCATAGTGAATTAGGGCATGGAAATAATCGTTGGAGGCTGGCAATGGTTTATTTGAGGGAATAAATAAATGGAGTGCTGCGATTGGCTCGTACGTGTTTTTTGCACGGATTGACTACAACACGGATATGTAGGTAGCTATTAAGATATTAGTGCGTTTTGTTAGAGTATACGAAAAATCCCAACTTCATTTTAGAAGTTGGGATTTGTTGCTTTAAAAGTTATTAGCAGGGCGGCAATCCTGATCTCTGGTAACTACCTTATAGGTAGCGCGTGGGGAACCTTTCCCACCTCAAATAACTTTTATGTATTTAATATGTGTTAGAAATTATTTAAATATGATAACAAGTTGTTAATCTATTCAATGATTATACTACACTTTTTTAGCCATTTTGTAAACACTCTATCCTTTTTGCTATTACTTAGTAAAGAATGACATCGGATGAATACGTCCAGAGCGTAGCCGTTTTTGAATCTTATCTATTCCATTGTCTAATATGTAAAATGAGCTAAGGAATAAACCACTTTCTGTATTTAATTTTATTGGCAAAATGACAGAGTCGCTAAGGGCTTTGTATATTTCTATGGTATCTGGCTCTTTTGGATTTTGTCCAGCATAGTCAGGGTTTGTAATAATGCTTGGGATATCTTGATAATATGCCATAAAGTCATTCCAGTGGCCACGCTTTTTTAAATGTTTTAAAACCCCTGGAGGCATATATATTTCTGAAGAAATACAGGGAAGAGCATAATGATTAATAATACATTCAGGAACAAAACCTACTAACTGGGTATCTGTAGAATACGGATCTATGTTTATTGTCATTAAAATACAACCTTTTGTGAGTTTTAGTTCAGTATATCATGATAGATATGAGCTATTCTACCATGGTTCTGGAACCCTTTTTGAAGCATTAAAACGGTGTCAAAACCTAATAGTTTTGACACCAATGTGTTGATGCAGTAATATCAAGGTGTAAAAAGGTGTCATAACTTAGGTCTATAAGTATGTGCAGAAATGAGGTATTTTTTATGATTTACGGTTATGCGAGGGTGTCGACTATATCACAGGAATTAGAGGTTCAGCTTCAAGCGTTGGAGAGTGAAGGAGCGACTGTTATTTATAAAGAGAAATTCACAGGAACGAAAACAGACCGACCACAATTAAATGAGCTGCTGTCTCAATTAAATGAAGGTGACAAGCTTGTTGTAACCAAATTGGATAGATTGGCTCGAAACACTAAAGAAGGCATCGAAATCATTGAACGGTTATTCGAAAAAGGGGTAAAAGTACATGTTCTTAATGTTGGATTACTTGAAAATACAACAATGGGGCGTTTCTTTTTACAGACACTACTCGCTGTAGCTGAAATGGAGAGAAACCTTATTATTGAACGTACTCAGGAAGGAAAAGCAATTGCTAAGCAACAATCGGGGTTCCGTGAAGGCAGGCCTAATAAATACACTAAAAAACAGTTAGATCATGCTATGCAGATGTTGAATAGCCACTCTTTTAGGCAGGTTGCAGAGCTAACAGGCATTTCTTTGAGTACATTAAAACGTGAGAGTAGAAAGCGTAAATATGTATTATAAAAAAGGATCGTCGTTTCTATTAGGAGTAGCATAAGGAATTATGTAGATTTACTATCAAAAGCAAAACACCCAACCTACTGAAAGTTGGGTGTTTTGCTCTTAAAGCGTTTGTTTTGTTACTACTAATAGTATAGCATTTAATCCTCCGTGTTCAAAAAATAATTTGGAAAAGTTACTTCATGCGTAGTGTTAAGGGGTGTTTTAGGATAATGTAATAGCTAAAAAATTTTGTGAGTAAAGGTGAAATAGAGTTCACATAGAAATTATACATATATGAGTATATGTGAAATGAAGGTGAAATGAGTATGAAGATAGATAAAAATGCAACGATAGGTAGTATTTTAAACGCAATAAGAGAGGGAAATAAAGCCGAGGATGTAGCAAAAGAGATAGATGGAATCAGTCAGAAACCTTTGTTAAAAGCCCTAAAAGAAGCTGGATATGCATACAGTAACAAAGCCCCGAAGGGATGGCATTATATAGGTGAAGGTACAGAACCTAAGGAGAAAAGCATTTTTGACTATGTTTATAATTCAACAGGTGTGAAACGTGATTCATCAGAGGTGAATAATTCTTCACATAAAGTAATAGAAAGTAATACTAGGGTGAAAGAAGATAATGCGAATATCACAAGAATTTCACCAGTAGTTCACCCTCAATTCACGCAAGATGAATTAATAGATCTAGTTGAAATGCTTCAAGAATGGCGATTAAAAAAGGCAACAGAACATTTAGGGATAGTACAAGAGCCAAAAGAGGTACATGCACGCATAAAAATACTGCCACAAGGGGACAAGACAAGAAAGACCATTGTTATTGATAAAGGCATAGGAGAACGTTTAGATAATTATTGCAAAGCTGAGCGAGTGAATAAATCGGACGTATTGCATTTAGCATTGATGGATTTTTTAGATAATAATTAAAAAATAAAAAATGAAATGACGTCACAAAAAAATTTTTGGAGCAAACTGTGACGTCATTTCATTTTTTATTTTGTGACGTTAACCCAAATTTTCGTGACGTTAATAATCCAGTGCTACCAAGGATTTCAAAACTATTTTTATAGATAGCCTTGTGACGTATTTTAAATATCTGTGACGTTAGTGATATTGGTGACGTGAAAAATATGATGTTTTTTGCTATTTACAACTTTTAATCTTTAGATTATGGTAGATTCAACTAAATCGAACGTAAAAAAGCCATTCCACAGTGACTAACATCGAGCGCCAACTCTTTGTTAATCGCTTTATCGTATGACACAGATACGATGCAGCTTATCGTGAAATGACTGTTTTTAATTGGTTATAGAGATACAAAGTATCTATAGGTCATTCTATTAAGAATTTTAGTAATGGTCAACAGTTAATTACTATGTCATTGAAGATTATTTTATAATCTAAAGCGTTTTGCATCGTCAAAAAACACGATGTGAAACGCTTTTTTGCTTCAAAAGGGAGCAATCATCATGATAACCAAACTAAAAACTACACCAAACCAAGCAGTCCAAACATTGATTACATATGGCAATCAAAAAGGAAATCGGCAACTTAAAGAAGAGCGCCTGCAGCAATTAGAAGACGTACTGGCCACACAAGGTATTTATCCTGGAGGGAAAGTACATAGAGTGCTAGAAAAATTGATTTATGATCTTACATACAATGGCATTATCAAAGTAAGCCGAGAGCATTTGAGTAAAAAATTAGAGGTTGGATTCAATACAATCTCGACAGCTTTCAAGTACATGGAGCAATCTAAGCTATTTATCCTTTCCAGAAACAAATCAGGAAAGACAAATAGTGGTTGTCGTGTCATTTTAGATGTGCAGCACGTTAATTTTGAAAGCATTTTAAGCGAAGTGTACCATCTAAATGCGTATGAAATTGCCATCGTTAAAGATGAATTTAAACAACCAAATAAACATCAAAATAAACATCAGGAATTGGCCCAAAACGCTGTTATATCAACGCTGAATGGCTCAAATTCGGATCTTAACTATAATAACCAAATTAAAACAATAAAAGATATAAAGACGTCTACTAAGCAGTCGTCTAATCAGAAAAATAATCTTTATAATCGTTTGAAAAACCTTTATCAAGCCCGTACAGGCTCTTTAGAGGGCTTTAAGGCCTTTGTGAGTGTTATCTATGGATCTTCGAAAAAAATCAAGGCAGAGGGCAAGCTAGGGGTGTCTCATGGCCAATTAGAAACGATCCTGTATCAATCCTTAGATGCAGCGATTTCAGCGAGTGATCAATATGTGAAAACCAACCGTTTAGCCTTACTAAGTGCCATTATTCGCAACAAAATCAACGATTTAACGGTTTCAAATTCATCTGCAGCACCTGAAAAAGAGAAAAGTAGAAAAGTAGAACTGGTCCCAGCATGGTTTGCGGCGCGCCATGAGCAAGAAGAAGAAGTAACCGAAGAAAAGAAAGCCTATTTTGCACAAGAACGTGAGCGAATTTTGGCCAAGTTACGGGATCTTTAATCCAATGAGGAATGGAAAAAAACCATACCTCTAGTTTACTGTGCTCATTTTTACTATTGAAGATAGGAGTGGAAAGAAACATGCAAAAAAATAACGCATTATTAGGAGTTCATATTCGAAGTAAAAAAGAGGCAGCAGTATTAAAGCTGCATCACAAACAATATATATGGCTTATTCCAGAACATTTAATGGAGTTGAATATCCAACCAGGAGATATTGTAGCAGTTGGAAAAGGTGCTCCCGTTCTAGTGATGGCTGTTTTTAGAGATGACACAGAATCTCATAAATATATCTATAGGTTCTTAGAAAGATCTCCACAATCTTCGGAAAAATTAATGAAGATTTAATAAACATTTTCCTTTCTAGTTTAATGGAAAAATCAAATTAGAGGCCATTAACGTTTGTTTTAAGATGCTTATTTTATTTTTGCCTTATTTTACTTCATGTTTTAATTTCAAAAGGCTTAAAAAGCTCGTAAGAAGCTTAGAGAGTCGAACCTCCAAAGATCGGCATTGAATTTGGGTCTTATCGAACACCCCTTTCCGACTTACTGATTGATGTGATGTTGAAAAGAGGTTTATGCAAAGTTTTATACAGCATTTTCATCGAATTTCGGACGTTTTTTGCCTATTTCACAATGATGTATAAAAAATGTATAGCAATTTTGAGGCGTGTCATTACAAGAACATTGTAATGACGGGCTTTTTCGTGCCTCTACAACTTCCCACTCTGGTTGTTATGTCAACTAATCATGTATGGGGACTGTATAAAATTTGGGGCTATAATGGTAATGGAATGGTATACTAGGGTATGATGTAACCCCCTTTTACCTTCTGCACAAGGTAGAGGGGGGTTATTTGTATGGCCGTATCCAACTGATATCATCTATGGTTCAAAATGGAGAAACTTTAAAACACTATAAAACGTTATAATATTTGGAAAGGAGGTAATTTTATGGTAAGTTTACAAATTTATGATTTTATACACATTATTCTTGCTATTTTCACCATTTCATCACTTCTAATTACGTTTTTTATTTTTGTACAAAAAAAATCTAACCAAATTATTAATGGTATTACATTAGGTTTATTTTCTTTAATAACTATTGCAGTTTCAGCTATTACTGTAATAATAGCCGGCTATGTAGGCGACGAAATAAGTGAGGGTGGAGATAGTATTTCTTTAATTATGTTTATAATTATTTTGTTACTATGTATATTAAATGGATTTATCTATACAACACGTCTGAAAAAGTTCACATAAATTTAGTGGTTTTTGAAAAAGTTAAAAAAAGCCCAGTTCTTTTCAAAAGAACTAGGCTTTTTTTTTTACTTATTTTTCGGATTACAAGCTTTTGCAACTACTTCATGATAATTGGTTGTTGTACGCCAAGGTTCTATATTCCAAGGATTTTTCAAACCTTTAATTGTATCAGCATGACAATGTAATTGTGCTTTCATACTGGCTGTATTATTCCATTTTGCATCTCCACTATGTTTAGAGTAGACTACATCCCATCTGTATTTTTGTAAATGTGCTTGTGCCATTCCTGGGGGTGAGTCATATGCTGGTTTTAAAGGGTTAAGAGATAAAGATGGTCCTTCATCTCTTGAAATCCATTGAGATCCACTATAGTATTCAGAAAATTTGGTAGGTAGGGATGCGAAAGGTGTTACAGAGTTTAATAGATTTTGAGTTTCATGATTATCCAATTGTCCATCAGCAAGTAAATCTTCTTCATACTTTTCTACTTCACTGTTTTCATATACAGCATAAGTAGCGTCTTCACTATTGGCATCACCTGAAAGTAATACTATGTAAAAGTCTCCGTCTGCAAAATCGATTTCACTTGCTTTTTTCGTTGTATATTCATAACCTAACTCATCAGTTTCTGCAAACGCACTAGGTGCAGTAGATAAAAAGCCTAGTGCAAAAATAGGAAAAGCAAGCAGACTTACTATTTTTTTCAACATAAAAACCTCCTTTTTTTACTAATGTTACCATTATTGAGAGTTTTGGTAAAGATTTTCTTTTGGCGTGTATTTTTATCTATGACAAAAACAAAAACGCTTAGATGCTACTGAAGATGAATCAACATAGAAGTAACAAGATTATTTTTGAGTGGTAAATGGCGATTATATCTCTGTCATCAAAAGTTGCTTTTAGAATAACGCTATTTACTGAAAGAGCATAAGGGAAATCTGCTATCACTTGGGGTGATAGACTAGGCAGAGCCTAGTGTTTCGGTGTCCCCATAAAAAAGTGTGATTCTTCCTGTTTTCTTCCCCTTTTCTCACGAACATTTATTACGTTCTTCCTGTTTTCTTCCTAGCTTTTTTGCTAAAATCAGGCCATTTACCATTCAAAAAAACCAGGTAACTTCTATAAAGATTCATCTTCAGTAACATCTTTTTTTCTTTTCACCAGAGCGAATCATTTCAATTCGCCCTATCAACTTCCCTTGTTTTGTTCGCAACTCCTAAACAATTTCACTTTCCAGTTACTTTTTTCTTGTTGAATAATTAAATTCCCTAATCTTTTATTGAGCCCTACCAAAATGTAAGGTTGATATTATGTGCGTCAAAACTTAAAATTTAGAGTTAAGACGCGTTTAGGGAGGGAGATAATTTGCTAAAGAGATTTTTTAAAAATGAAAAAAAAGAGGAACTATGGCGAGGTGGAAACCCAAATGGCCGTCCTAAATTAACCATCGATGAATTTAAACTGTTGTCTTTAAAAGATGCTGGGAAAAGTAATCGAGAAATTGCTCGATTACTAGGTGTTTCTGAAGCAACTATTAGGAGACGTTTGAAAGAACTAAAATGACTGGATACTCTATGTAGAAAACATATAGAAACGAATAAACGTTTGTATAGAAAATATGTAGAAATGCACTTTTTTATGGGGACACCGAAACACTAGGCTCTGCCTAGTCTATCACCCCAAGTGATAGCAGATTTCCCTTATGCTCTTTCTTTCAGTAGCCTGCGTCTGCATGCTACTTCCAGGGGGCTGTCCTATAAGTCCCTTTTTCGTTAGAAGGAGATTGATGAAGAAGTTGGCTGATTCTCTAGGAGCTGTTTTAATCATAGGGACTCTGGTGAGCAAACAAACTTATTTCTATGATCACATCGATCACACCAGGTACATCTACAGCATCAGAGTATCGCGATGCCAACGGCAAGCGATACTTTTTTGAGACTTTTTCGATACTTTTTTGAGACTTTTTTTCAGAAAATCTGTGGTAAAGTATTTCCCTTCTTTTATAGAGGGAGTTTAGTTGAATAGCGCTATTAATAAAAACAAATCCCAATCATCAAGATTGTTCACACAAATTCCTCGTTCCCACCTGAAATGGGGATATTTGTGTGGCTATTCAAAAATTCCGTAACTTAGCTGGTATGTACTTTTATTATAAAAATTATTTCAAACTGTTTATAAACAATAATATTGTATTCCTCTTCATCCTAAACTTCTACACTTCAACTTTTCCAGATTTCTGTATCTTAATTTTTTCTTCTAAGGACAATAGTTCGTATTCCCAATTTGCGTTCATTCACTTCCTTTTATTTTCTTAAACATTTAGAAGTTATATAAATTGTTCCAGTATCAATTTTCCCCCTGAATAATTATATAAAATTAAGTGCAAATTAAACATATAGGAAATGAAAGGAAAAATGTTATGGAACAAATAGTTTTAGATATTAAAAAAGCGTTAGGGGGTAATGATGACTTTTTTATAAAACGTGATTACCTTTTAAAAAAGGAAGTTTTGTTACTAGGACTATCTACTTTAGTAGATATGACAAAAACAAAAACAATTCTTCAAAAACAGTCAGAGGGTTTAATTTCTCAAGGGAAAACATCAGAATCTATATTTATTTTAATGGGTGAACTTTTTGAAGACGATACAAAAAAGGCTATTACATCAGTCCTTGAAGGTAAACTTATTATATATATAGAACATACAAAAAAGTTTATTATTTACGAACCTGTTCCTAAGGGGTTAAATCGTTCAATTGAAGTTCCATCAAATGAAAGTGTAATTCAAGGACCTTCAAACTCCTTCACAGAAGATATTGACACAAATATTGGACTCCTTCGTAAACAACTTACTTCAAATAAACTTCTTGTTCATTCCTTCACAACAGGGAAAAATCAGAAGACAAAAATTTCTTTACTATTTATTAATGGTCTAGTGGATAAAGAACTTGTTGAAAATATAAATAGTCTTATTGAAAAGAATAAGAGTATGGATATCAGTAACTTACAAAGCATGTCAAAAATGCTGGGGTTTTCATCTTGGGATATAGTTTCAAAATTTAATACGACAGAACTTCCTCTTCATGCATCACAATTTCTTAAAAAGGGAAGAGTTGTTATATTAGTTGATCAATTACCTTTTGCTTTAATACTGCCTAATCTCCTTTGGGATATGTTTATTGTTGAGAGTGATCGTAATTTTCCATTTCCCATTATGATAACTATCAGTTGCCTCCGAGTAATTGGTGCATTAATTGCTCTAATAAGTCCAGGAATGTATGTTGCTCTTGTTGCTGTAAATCCGGAAGCGTTACAGATAGAGCTTGCACTTTCTGTAGCTCAAAGTCGAGAAGGGGTTCCTTATCCAGCACTTGTTGAAGTTATAATCATGTTGGTTGTTCTAGAACTGATATTAGAAGCAAGCATAAGGCTTCCAAAATCAGTAGGTCCCACAATTACAATGGTTGGAGGAATTATATTAGGACAAGCAGTTGTAGAAGCTAAATTAGTCAGCAATCTCTTAATCATCATTCTTGCAGCAACAACAATTGCTAACTCAACCCTTGTGGGGGCTCAAAGCTCGCTTTCAATCAGATCATTTAAATATATTAATGTAATTCTTTCTTCACTATTTGGAGTTTTAGGATTAGTAGTAGGTCTAGTTTTTATTAGTTCTTATTTGGCAAGTTTAACTACCTTTGGCAAGTCCTATCTCTATTTAAATATAGGAAGGAAGGAACAATAGTGGTAAGAAGTCTACATGTTATGATAATGTATGTGCTTTGTCATCTGGGACTAATTTTTTTTATGTTTCCAGCTGATATTATTGCTAGTACAGAACAAGGCCATTGGTTCCCAATTCTAATAGGGATTATTGTACATTTTGTATTTTTGTTGACTTATATGAAAGGTCTCAGCTTTTTTCCAAAAAAGGATATTTTAAGTATATTTTCGAAAAGCAAAAAAAGGGTAACTTTTTTATTTTTTGCTCCCGTTTTACTTTATCTAATCATGGCCATTATTATAACGGTCAGAGCATACGCAGAAATCGTAACCTTGGTATTTTTATCCCATACCCCATTATGGACAATTATACTATTATTGTTGTCTGTTTCTGCATACATTTCATCTAAAGGTATCGAAGCCATTTTACGAACTGCATTTTTATTATTTATATTATTTTTTCCAATATTATTGTTTGTCTTAATCATGTCATTTCAGAATGTTGATTGGAGATATGCCATACCTTTTGACACAGACTTAGGATTCATTAGTAAGCCTGCTTACTTCGAGAGTTATTTTGCATTCGCCGGTGGGTTTCTCTTTCTTGGATTTGTACAACCATTTTTCTCTTATGAAAGAAAATATGTTATTTTGTCTGCGATATTTCTTATTCCTTTCTTTCTCTTTTCAGTATACATTCCAATTCTTACTTTGGGACAAGCGACTGCATCAAAAGCATTTCTTCCTTTTGTACTTATTGTGGATTCTATAAATATTGATTGGTTAATGTTTGAGCGAGTTACAATGTTTTTTCTTTTAAGCCTTATTGCTTTTATTATTTTGTATCTCTCTCTCTCAATGTGGAAAGCAATTCGAATAATCAACTATTACATTCCTAAAAGTAGACCTAGCTACCTATTGTTCGGTTTGTCTGTAGCAATCTTTTTCGTTTGCTTTTGGATTCCAGACTGGAAGGATGTTGAAAATATCCTTTTTATGAATTCTTTTTTAAGGTCATACGTTATAATTGTTGTACCTCTTTCTATTTACTATATTGGAAGAAGATTAAAGAGGAAGGATACAAATGAAACTATCTAATAAAAAAGTCATTTATTTAATTTGTAGTCTTTTAACTATGGTTTTGATATTGAGCGGTTGTTGGGATATTAAGGATATAAATCATCGTCTACTACCAGTGTCGATAGGTGTTAAGAAAGTTGACGACCAATATTTGGTGATCCTGAATATACCAGAGCCTATAGATGGTAATATGGAAACGAAAATTGTATCTGCTAAAGCTGAAACGGTCTCAAAAGCAGTGGATACAATTAGTAGAAATATGGAGAGCGATGTGTATTTATTGCATGTAAAGCTAATCTTTATTGAGAAAGAAACTGCTGAGGATGGAATAAACGATATAATTGCAGGATTTATGCGTTCAAGAGACGTTTCCCCAAAAGCTTTAGTTGCAATATGTGATGAGGATCTTCAAGAATTTTTCAATAACATTAAAATTAATGCCGAAAAAAAAGGGCTCAGCACTTATAACTATTTCGAAAAAAATGCAGGCTGGAATCCTGACATTGCCCTTACAAGAGTTTGGGAGGTCTTCCGAGGCATACATTCTTATACACATGATGTGGCTATACCTTTGATTCGTTCGGGAAAAGATACGACTATGGATCAAATCGGTTCTGCCATATTAAAAAGAGGAAAAATGGTCGAGCAAATCAGTTCAAACGAAACCCTGCTGTACAATGTTTTTAAAGGGGAGAGTGGTAATGGAAAAATGGAAGTAATGGAACATGCTACAGTCATGCTACTGGGTTCTAAAACTGACAATATAGGAAGACTAGTGAATAATGATGCACATATGGAAAGTCTAATAAAAATGAGAGTTGTGATATTGGAAACAAAAGGAGAACCCAGTTTGAATTTAATTAAAGAGGAAATTAATACTCTAATCTCTGAGAGGTATAATAAATTATTTACAAAACTTCAAGAGAATGAGGCTGATGTATTCGGAATGGGTCAGTTTTTTAGAAATCAAATCCCTCGTGATGAATTAAAAAACTGGAGGTCAGATTACTTTAAAAACATGAAGATTAATATTAATGTTAAAATAGACATTCAAAATGAAGGTTATCTGAAAACAACTTAAAGAATTATATCTATATCCATTTTTGTAACTGGATTGGATTTTATGAATCAAATTTATGTTATCTCAGCAGTTATCTTGAATATAACAATTGAAAAAATAAATAGATAATAAAAAGCTGTTTTTCGATAAGAAAACCGGCTTTCTTTGTGAATTATGTGAAACAATGTACTTAAACAAACGGGTGCGTTAGTTCAACATGACATTATTTGGAAACTACGAAACCAAAAGAATACGAAGAAAAATATTAAACCCTGATCCTTCTGCTTAGCGTAGAAAAATCAGGGTTTTTATATCCAAAAAATGTCTTAGCGTATAATATCTGCGTTTTGTCGGCAGTACCCCATGTAACATAAGTTAGCCTAAAATAAGCATAAAATAAAGATAAATCTAGCTTAATTTATAGCTAAAATTAGGCCATTGGAGTTGGAGAAATGTTAATACCAATTGGGAAAATCACAAAAGAATTAGCAATTGAAGCACATCAGCTGCGTGAGTGGGAGAAACGGGATTGGCTCGGAGATGTTTTGAAAGATCCAGATAACAATAATCAACGGGTTTACAACGATCATCAGATTAAACGAATTCATTTAATCCATGAAACTATTCAAAAACAACGAGAAAAAGGGTTTAAACGGACAGATTTTACAGAGGTCGAGGAAAAATTGTTTGAGAAATTCGGTGGAGAGGTCATAAAAAGGGAATCTGAGATGACAATCCACCCAGGTTCGATGGAGAAATTAATTGAAATGATCGGATTACAACAAAAAATGATGATGGAGATGCAGCTGCAAATCGAAAATCTCCAAAATAAAGAGTTACCAGCATCCATCGATTATTCTCAACACTTTGAAGAAATGAAAAATCAGCTTAAATTTAGCCAAGAACGAGAAGAGAAACTGATTGGATTGATTGAAAAGTTGCAAGATGATGTTGAAGAATTGAAAAGGATGCCTCAAAAATCTCGTTGGAAGTTTTGGGGGCGCTAAACACCAATTTTTCAAATGTATGGCTTTATTTGATAAATTAATAGTCATAGAGTATATTTACAAGTTGCTAACTTTAGCGTATGGTAAGAATAACTAAATCGAACGTGAAAAAGCCATTCCACAGTGACTAATAGAGAGTTGGAGCTCTTTATTAATCGCTTTATCGTATAATGCAGATACGATGCAGCATATCGTGAAATGACTCTTTATCTGTTGTAATAAGTATAGATAATATCTATATATGTCATTCTAGTATGAAATAGAAGACATTTCAACAGTTAATTAAAAGGTCATTAGAGATTATTCCTTAATCTAAAGCGTTTTGCATCGTTAAGACACGATGTGAAACGCTTTTTTGCTTCAAAAAGGGGCAACTACCATGGAAAACAAACTAAAAACTACACCAAACCAAGCAGTCCAAACATTTATTACATACGGCAATCAAAAAGGAGATCGGCAACTCAAAGAAGAACGCCTGCAGCAATTAGAAGAAATACTAGCAATCCAAGGGATTTATCCTGGTGGGAAAGTACATAGAGTGCTAGAAAAATTGATTTATGATCTTACATACAACGGCATTATCAAAGTAAGTAGAGAGCATTTGAGTAAAAAATTAGAGGTTGGATTCAATACAATCTCAACAGCTTTCAAGTATATGGAGCAATCCAAGCTATTTATCCTTTCCAGAAACAAATCTGGAAAGACGAATAGTGGTTGTCGTGTCATTTTGGATGTGCAGCATGTAAATTTTGAAAGCATTTTAAGTGAAGTTTATCATCTGAATGCGTATGAAATTGCCATCATAAAAGATGAATTTAAACAACCAAATAAACATCAAAATAAACATCAGGATTTGGCTCAAAATGCTGATATATCAACCCTGGATGGCTCAAATTCAACTCTTAACTATAATAACCAAATTAAAACAATAAAAGATATAAAGACGTCTACTAAGCAGTCGTCTTATCTGAAAAATACTCTTTATAATCGTTTGAAAAATCTTTATCAAGCCCGTACAGGCTCTTTAGAGGGCTTTAAAGCCTTTGTAGGTGTTATCTATGGTTCATTGAAAAAAATCAAAGCAGAGGACAAGCTAGGGGTGTCTCATAGCCAATTAGAAACTATCCTGTATCAATCATTAGATGCAGCCATTTCAGCAAGCGATCAATACGTAAAAACAAACCGATTAGCCTTGCTAAGTGCCATTATTCGCAACAAAATCAAAGATTTAACGGTTTCTGTAGTGCCAGAAAAAGAGAAAACTAGAAAAGTAGAAGTGGTACCTGCATGGTTTGCGACGCGTCATGAGCAAGAAGAAGAAGTAACAGAAGAAAAGGAAGCCTATTTTGCACAAGAACGTGAACGAATCTTGGCCAAGTTACGCGATCTTTAATCAAATGAGGAATGGTAAAAACCATACCTCTAATTTGCTATACTATTCTTTTAGGGCAAACTAGAGTTGTCTAGAAAAAGAAACCTCTAAAAATCAAATTATAGGCTATTTACATTCGTTCTAAGACGGTCATTTCGTTTTTGACTTATATTTTCTTCGAGCTTTGAGTTTCGATGGTCTAAAAGGACTTGTGAGGTCTTAAAAGTGTTCTTTAATCGGCAAAACTAAATGTAGAGGCTACTTTTTTGGATAAAAAAGATAAGAGGGCAAACAACGGATTTGATTTCTGGTTACATACCAGTAAAGAAAAAGACATTATCAATAAGGATAATGTCTTTCACCTATTTAAATATGGTCTTTAATTATTTTGATAAACTCTTTCTCAGCATCCAACATAATTAAGTGGTCTGTATTATGCAAACGGTAGACTATAGAATTTTTATAATTATTTTGAAAAACATCGATCTTAGAATTTAAAAAATTATCATCAGGGTTATTATCCGCAATTAATAAGACAATTTTAGCTTTTACACTTTTGAGTAATGTTAATGTGTCCAGATTCCATTCATCTTTCATATATTGAATTTGGTCGTCTTCAGATACTTTAAATTGATACGTTTGATGTTCAGCAGACCATTTAATTTGATCAAGTACAGCTTGTTCTATATTATCGTTCCATAAAGATGGATTATCACTTTTCATATAATTGATAAAGGATTCTTTGTTTTTTAAAACTTCATTTGGGAAACTGCTTTTTTTTATGTCTTCCCATGTTAGCCCTTCAACTTCTTTTAATGCAAAAAAACCACCGTCAACTAATACTACAGTTTCTACCGTATCATACATACTAGCAAAAGTTAGTGCTATAGAGGCACCTATGGAGCTGCCTATAAGAGTTATCTTTTGTGTTAAATTCAAATCAGAAATAGTTTCATTTATTACATTAGCTATATTGTTAAACGAATAATCTTGTAATCTGATGCTATTTCCATGTCCAGGCAGATCCATTGCTATTATAAAATAGTCATCTTTTAGTTGTTCAATTACGGAATTCCAAATAAGATGTGTCCAATTTAATCCATGTAAAAAAATTAGAGGTGATTTATCTTTATTACCGTATAAATTTATATTGATTTTTTTTGACATAACTATGCACCCCTCTTAAAACGTTTGTATGCTGCGATTATCCATAAAATGAATTCGAATAATAGTAAAGCTAGAACGATAAAAGAATCCCAAAATTCAAAAGTATTATAAGCAAAGGTAGATAAAATACTTAAAGTTGTTTTTAATGTATAGAGTACTGTTGGGATAGATAAAAATAAAAATAAATAGCATACAGCAAACAGTGATACTATGTACAACCAACTATATCTTTTGCATATTATTTGTTCACGACTGCTTAATTTGTCAAAAAATAAATTATATTTAGGGGAAATCTTTCTTAACAAATAAGCTATACTCCCCTTAGTTAACGTTGAAACTCCAAAATAATTAAGTAAAACATAATAGAAATCAGTTCTTAAAAATATAATAAATTGCCATATTATTTTATAAAACTGTATTAATGCAATCATTTTCAATAAACTGATTATGAAAATATCATTAATCACTAAAATTAACATGAAAGAAATGTTAATAATTAATATATCAATAAAAAAACCAGCTAAAAAGGGGATATATCTTTTTTCTCTAGGTATTGACCATAATGTATTCATATTGGCTTCTATAACTACCCAAAACCACCTAATACTAAGCTGAAAATTCATCTTTTTTCCAGTTGCTGAAACAGCTAAATAATGTGCACCTTCATGAACAAATACTAAAAACCAAGAGACAAAGAAAAATAACAATAGACTTAAACCTATTGAAGACAAAACAAATGTATCTTGATAGTTAGGAGTCAATTTGTTTGGAAAAGCAATTAATAAAATAATTGTTAATAAGATATTTATAATATAGAAAGTTATAGTTGCTTTATTAAATAAAAATTTACCTAAACTTTGTATAAAATTGTTTTTACGGTCTTCATCAAGATTAATATCATTTATTACACCTAGACTATTGAGTGTATTCATGAAATCTAAAACGTCGATTTCTATTTTTTTATTTTGCAAAATAGAATCCTGGATTTCTTCAATTGTGTTATGACCTTTTGCTTCTTCGATTACATAGATAGCTTCTTTAGGAACACGAAAAAAAATGTTTTTTTGTTCATCACCAATTGTATATTCATCTATTTCTTTTATGACAGTTAAATTGGAAAGTGAAATAATACTATCCTTTGTGAATTTCTCTAGTACCATTAGTTTGCCCCTCAACAATTTCCATTAAAGTAGTTATATCGCACATTTCTTTTAAGGAATTTTTTCCGCAAGTTGGACATTCATTTGACTTTTCCCAGTGATAGTCTGAATTCATAGTCAATCCATTCACGTCAAATTGATACATATAACCAGCACGCATTTGATTTTCAAGGTTTAATAAGTGTTTCATAACTTCAACCGTAATAAAACCACTTAATATAGAAACAGTAGGTGCGATAGCTGTATTTTTCTTTTCAAAGGTATAGCCATATAAAGTATTTAATTGATATTTAAAAATTGGATCATTTTTTAAGCAATTCATTAAAAAACAATCAAAACATCCTTCACCCGAACCCGAAAGTTTATTTATTAGAATTTTATTACCATTTATTCCACTAAATATCGCAGGTACTCTTTTGTTAACACAGGCGAAATTAACCCAACGACTAGATATAATACCAGGACTATCAATACCACTAATCACCAAATCTACATTTGATAAAAGAGGTAAAATATCCTCAGAACTTGTTATTTTTTTATTTATAATATTTAATTCTATATCCGAATTTATTTCTTTAATCCTTTGTTTGGCTGCCTCTGTTTTTAACTTTCCTATATCATCTTCTTTATATATATATTGTCTGTTGAGATTACTACGTTCAACAGTATCAAAGTCCAAACCTGTAATTTTACCGACACCTAAGCTAGCCAAAGTTGCTACATCTTGAATAGCTCCACCTAACCCTAAAATAAGGACATGAGAATCTTTGATCTTTTTTTGCATATCATAGGAACTTTTATATATATCCGTGTAGTACTCAAAGTAAGTAAAATTAGCTCTATATCTTTCTTTTTCTTGTTCATTCAGTAAATCTTTCATCAAATCTCGATTTTCTAGAATTTTAATATTGTCAAATGTATTAATTAAATCTATTAACTCTTCTATTTGTAAATTATTTAGTTTGGCTAACTCTTCTAACTCTTTTTGTCCATCAAAGGAGGATAAGAGAGATTCAATTTTATTGTCTTCGTCCATTAAATCAAAAGCTTTTTCATGGTATCCAATTCTAATTTTCTTCTCATGTTTAATTAATGGAGTGACTATTTCTTTTATCTTAGGCTTCATTTAAAAACCTCCTATGT
>NZ_JBBOZQ010000002.1 GCF_038008685.1 Lysinibacillus sp. FSL W8-0992 | reverse complement strand
AGTGACGTATCGTGAAAACGGAATAAAAGACCACCCATCATTTTTGGAGTGGTCTTTCTTCTATTATACTGCCTTACCTATGGTTCTAAGTATTTCCAAGAATAAAGGTGACATCTGAATTAATACATAGCCCAATCCAGCATTCATAATTGCATCCCATCCTCTTTCTTTATTTCCAAACATAAAGAAGAAGCATGCCCCTACCATTATTACAGAGGCTACTGGAAAACTGATTGCCATCAAAACCTGTACAAGAGGTTCTAAAGCAGTTGCTAATATCTCGAAAGATTTCTCTGTTATTATCCCAGTTGGCTGCGCTAAAGCATTCACAGGAATAGCAGTCGATGTATACGCGTCTACAAGCGATTGTACAGGCTCTACGGTTACTGGAATAGATTGTTGAATACTTTGCACTGCAGCTACCTCATTGATTGTGGAGGACACACTAGTCATCTTGTTATATGCAAACAAACTAATTGCTCCAACTGTTGGTATGGCTGTCATTAATGCTACGTCTTTTCGAGTAGCAAATTTAGTCTCCTCACGCATTTTATCTAACGCTTCAAATCGCTCTGTGTAATCGGTAAACTCATTCACTGGCACCACTTGCATTTTGTTTTTGAACATCATTGAATATCCCCCTTGTTATTGAATATCGTTAATCGTAAACACTTTGCACTTTAGCCCTCCACAGGATTCTTCTAGCTGCTTACGTCTTAATTCAGTCGTTGTAAGCCAAACAACGGTTGGATAATAGCCCATTTGTTTAACCAGGCTATCCATCAAAATTCCGTATCGTTTAATCTTTTCACGGTTCTGTTTCATGGTTTGTAAATTATCAACTTCTAAAAAATGCTTAAATCCATTTTGTGAAAACATACCATCCACAATGATATTGGTATTGCCGTCAGATATTTTCACTTCGTTCTTCCAATCCCTTGGGCACCTATAGAACAGCCAAAACTCATTGCGCATGATTGTATGATGTACATGCCCACCTACCCTTCTGACTTTATCGCAGCCGACATATACACGACCTAATTTGCTAAGGTAATAAATTGTTTCGTAACCGTCTCTAATGGATGATAGATATTCTGATAAATTGTGGAGGACTCTATTTGTATTTCGTTTCTTCCCTAAATTGAAATATCGACTGAGTTGATCACGCGTCATGAAATCAAACTTCTTCAAAAGTAACAGTATCTGTTCGTCTCGGTTTGATAGCTGTTTCTTCAACGCGCTCCCCTTTCTTTTCGATGATATGAGGTTGTATAGTATCGTGGATAATTTGTGATGTGATTAGTGATGTTTGAAGTATTTCTCGTTTATCTGCTGTTTGGTATATCGCCCTACCTTTAATCATTGGTAAAGACTCTGCCCCTTCCGCATCCAGTACAACACGTGATGCAACGGCTGATTGCACTCTAAAGCATAGCTTCGCATCTGCATTTTGTTTAACTTGTCGAGGGATAACGTCACCTACTGGATATTGTGTTGCTACGACTAGTCGAAAGCCTAGCCCAGCACCTAGTCTCGCTATTTGGCTCATGATTGTTTGGCATTCTAGTTTTAATCTCTTTTCTTCCTTTGTTACTGCCTCAGATGGATTTAATTCACCTACTTCATCCACAATGACAAAATAACGGTCTTTAATACCCGCATGTTGGACACTCTTTTTACCCATTCGTTTTAAATCACGTTGAATATCACGCATCTTGTCGTATGCCATCTGTAAAGTGTGGAGGGCTTCTTGTGGCTCATATGCAATGGAAATTGTTTGTTTAATATTTTCATAGTCGCACAATTCCACTCCGCCTTTTAAATCGATTAAATAAAAGTTAGCGTGGTCAGGATTACTTTGCATAAGACTACAAATAGTTGAATTGATGAAATTAGACTTGCCATAACGAGTAGCACCACCAAGGACGACATGTGGCACCATTTCGAAGTCATGATACTTAAACTCGTTACGTGCTCTTGTGACTCCTACAGGTACTCTCCATCCTTTACCTGGCATGAATGACACTTCTTTAGTGAGTGGTTTATCGTACACTCTTACAATTAGTAAGCCATCATAAGCCAATTCAATTTCTTTTTGCTCCTTTAGTTTTGCCTTCCACAATTGTTGAAGCTGAGGAAGAAGATCTCCGCTGAAATTTAATTGACGTAAATCATTAAAGGCAATGTTCTTCTTACGATTGTTCAGCCCATCCTCTAAGACCTTTCGCTTCGCTTCATAATCACTGAATGAGCGACCTAATGGGATACGGTACTTATATTCCCAACCCCACTCATGCTTATTCTTTTTAATAAGTTGAGTGGCCAATGTGTCCTTACCATCTTTAACATTCAATCCAGCAAGTGAAATAATACGTTGAATCTTTCCGCTTTCATTTGTTGACAGTCCCTTGTGTTGAGAAAAAGCTTTCAATGCAATTCCTCCCATTAATCCAGTTGTTAAGATTTCAAACAGCACACTTTCATCCCTTCTTCAATTCATTGTCGTCACGGTTCTCTTACGATAGTAAGAGTTGCATGAAATGAGCATATTAAAATAAAGCTTGAAACCTTGATACAATTGCATTCCATTCATGCCTCATCTAATTCCCATAGGGTAATCAATCGGGCGCAATATCGGGTATGAGAAAGAGCATACACTTACCATTCAAGCCAATTATCCAAAGTCGGTCTACTAATTGATTGTGGAAGGCGATCACGTTCTTTCAACCAATTGTAAAACGGTACTGGACGTTCTTTATAAGGAGTTTCTTCTATAGATGAAGATTTACTCGACTTACTTTCTAAACGGTTAACAGCCTTGTTATATGCTCCAACAAATACGGCTCTTAATGTACTTGCTACAGTCAAAGTACCTTCTTTAATATCCATTGCAATCTTGAATAGAACATTTTTAGCTTTAATGAAGTCAGGTACATTTTGAACCTGTGCAGCTAATACAACTTTGTGTAGTTCATCCTTTAGGTTATCTGCTAATGGCAAACAATTCATGAAATCAAACAGCATCACTTGATACTCGTTCATGTACTCTGTTTTCTTTTCAGCTTGCAAAGCCAATTCATTACCAAGACTCATAATATTATTTGCTTGTTTAAAACTAAAAAGATAAAAAGAACTAGATGATTGGTTTTCAGATTGTGGATGGCAAACCGCGTCAATACTGCTTTCATCGGCTGTCGTTCGTTGGGACACGCTCGATGGGACATAAGGTAGAATGCGATAAATACTAGCCCCTTTAATGCCGTTTAATTTGCTTTGTGCTACCTTTTCGACGATGCCTAACTCAACTAATTTCTTAACACTTCGATAAACAGTCTTTGTACTGATTTCCAATGCACCAGCAATTGTTGAAGCCTTTAAATGGCATGCTCCTGTATGTTCTAAGCTGTGACTAGCAAGTTTGTATACGATAGCTCTTTCTGATTCTGTTAGGTCGTAATAGTGAACTGCCATGTGGTCTTCCACACTCTTATCCATATCTGCTACTGAATCGAATGTTGTGTATTGTGCTAAGTATTCGAATGCCAATTTGCACACCTCTCTTTCGACTTGCGTTTTTCACACAAGAATAACTTTTGTAACTTTATAGTTTCATTATACATAAATAAATTACCTTGTAAACACTTTTAAATTTATTTTTTAATTTTAAAGTTTACACTGTAATTTTTAAGTGTATAATGAACATAAGAATACAAATCGAAAGTTGGTGTTATTTTGGGTAAAACTGAAGAAATTAAAATCCTACTAATCAAAACAGGAAAGTCTGTAACTGAAGTAGCTGAAGCACTGGGGACATCATCACAAAACTTGTCTAATAAAATGCGCCGTGATGATTTCAAGGTAAGCGAATTAGAAGAGATAGCAAAAATTTGCGGAGCAAAATTCGAAAGTAACTTTTTACTAGAGGATGGATCCAAAATATAACCTGCACTGAAGAGCAGATAACTCATAATTTGGTTGTCTGTTTTTTTGTATATACTTTCGTTATCAAATTTCCTAAAATGGAAATACAGAGGGAGGTATTTACGTTGACTTTATTAGTATTTGGAATAAGCCTTTTAGGCATGCTGACTGGTGTAGTATTGCTGATACTAGGACTTATCAAAAAGAAAAAATTAAAAGGCGGTATTGTTTTAGCTGTATCAGTTTTATTATTCTTTATATCCTTCATGATGCCAGCTCCAGAAGGTAGTAAGGAAAAAGTTGAAGTTGCAAGTAAAACTGAAGAAGAATTAAATAAAGAAAAGGCAGCATCGGAAGTTAAAAAAGAAGAAGAGAACATAGTTAAAGAAGAGGAACAACGCAAAGCTAAGGAAGCTGAGGATAAGGCACTTGCTGAAAAGAAAGCTAAGGAAGAAGCCGTATTAAAAGAAGAACAAGCTTCTAAAGATAAAAAGGAAGAAGAAAAATCTAAAGTTGTTGAACAGCCCAAGGAAAAAACGAAGCCTGTATCAGAACCACAAAAACCACTTTACGTTACCGAAGGCGAGAAAAATGCAGAACTGTACCCTGCTAAACCTGGCGCTATGCTTTATGATAAAACCAGTTCAAAATTCAAAGGTATGAATTATTACCTAAAAGGTGAATTAGTTAGTGTTAAGAAATTAGAAGGTTTATTTGGCAACATGGAAGATGCTTTATTAATTAAAAATGAACATGGTTATGTAATGCCTGTTTTCACACCACATGAAATAGATGCATCCAATGGAGATATCCTAGAATTTTGGGGACCATTGTCTGGCGATGGATATGCTGCATCTGATTTAGGAGTAAATAACGTTGTAGGAATGACAGGGGCTATGAACGCTACAGAAATCGAAGTCCATTAAATTATAATTTAAAGTCACTCAATCGAGTGGCTTTTTTTATTCCAGTAGAAGCAGTAATTTATTTCAATAAAATCAAAATAAATGCAAAAATCTATTTACTTTTTTAAATAGATATAGTATAATTAATTTATAGAAAGGAGGTGAACAAGAGTGGATGATTTAGAAAAAGTCCTTGCAACAGTAGCACTAGTCGCAACAGCCTTTAAAGCTTTCACATCAGGCTTAAAAGACATTTACGACATGGTGCAAGGGACAAAGAAAAAGCGACGCCCCCCTACCAAAGGTAAACGTCGCAAGTAACAACGGAAGGAGGTTAGCGCCTCCTTCTCAATCAAATTATATCACATCCACTTATCATGTATGAAAAGAATGCTTAAACGGATCGGTTATGTAAACATCGCTTTATTAATTGCTTCTACAGCTATAATAATCAAATACGTTGATTTCCAAAGTCCTTCAACATTTGATTATGTTTTATTAGCACTATATGGACTAACGGTTTTAACTCACATCACAAGGCTCATAATGTTTATGTTACAAAAGGAAAGGTGATTGCATGAAATATGAATTTTCAACAACTGAAGAACTTCTAGAATTTTTAAATACCGAATTACTTTCTGCAGCTGAAGCAGCAGAGGTTTTGGAAATATCGAAAGTTAGACTCGGGCAATTAGTAAAAGACGGAAAGTTAATAGCAGCTAAAGAACAGCCTAAAATGTTTTTGAAAAGTGTACTGCTTGAGAAAAAAGATGAACTTGAATCTCTCCGTAAAAAATATAGACCTTATGATGAATAAACAAAAAAGACCAGGTACTCAATTAACTATGAGCGCCTGGTTGTTTGTTTTGATGACTTAATAATAATTTTTCCACCTGTGTTTTCAAAGCCATATTTGCATAGGTCAACACAAGGTCCTCACCTGCTGTAGCAACAATTAAGTCGCTAAAATATTCATCTGTCTTTTTCCACCGCACTACTCTTATTTTATCTTTAGCCAACAACCTCTTAGAGTTGTAACATTCTTGTGAAATGTCATCTAAAAGCTTATCAGTATTGGTAAATACACCTTGCTCATTTTAAGATTTTCAATCACTTTGTAATCACGCTGCAATGTCTGTACTGCCATATCATAAACTACATATTTATGAAGTAGTCGCCTTTGTTCGAAACTTATCATACAACTGAACGTTCCTTGTGAATGATTGGAACAAGTGCTAATACGCTATCAATCATGAAAGTCCGCTTGGCTTGCCTTGTAAAACAGTATGCTTGAAATGTACCACCAACAACTTTGATTATCTTAATACGTCTTTTGGTGACCTCACCAGTTTTAGCTAAGTACATCATATTCACAATTTGATAACGTTGCATAGATAAAATTTTTGGAAATAAAAAAAGACCAGGCTCACATTAAGTGAAACCTGGTCATAATCGTTTATTTATTTGCTCGTCGTTGCTGTATTGTAATGTATAAACCAATCAAGCGATCCGTTGTCATCACACCATTTTGTAAATCCTTCAAGTGTGAAGCTTGAATAATACCATCTTTAACCGCCTGACCAATAAAGTTTTCTGTCTCAGTTTTCATCGCTGGAGAACCTGGATTCCAATTTGTAATTGCCACTGTAATTTCCTCCTTCTTGTCTTCCACAATTAATTGTACTTGTCCTTTGCTATTAGTCGGGACAGTTACTTGTCCTTCTAATTTGTAGCCTTTAGGCATTAACCAAGTTGGTTTCACTTCAAAATGCGGTCGGTCAATAGCATTTGTCCATGTACCGCCCCATACGATTCCTAGCTTTTTCGCAATAGCCCCTACTCGAGTTAATGTAACGACATCATACAATGATTGTGGAGGGCCAACAGCGATATCCCATGCTAAACGTGATTTATGATTACTATTTAGTGTCCATGTAACAATCTGCCCTGGTCGTGTTCTACCTTGTGCATACAAATAATTTTGCCTTTCTTGTGAGCGATATGTTTCAGTGATGAAGATGTTTTTAATGCCTGCCTTGTAGCACTGTTGAAAGAGTAATCTGCATGCTGTCTGTGCCACTGGTAAAAGCTCAGCTAAGTCTCTGTATGTTGTCGTTATGCTTGTCATCGCTTCTCACCTTCCTTCAATTCACTATCAACATTCTTTCCAGCTAATTCATCTAAAATTTCAGTACCGAAGCTTTCTTTCTGCTCCTTCTCGCCTTCAATAACCTTTAACTTTTCAGCAAGGTTTGTCGGCACTAGGACACCTAATTCAGCCATGTTTTCAGTTATTGATAGTGCTTCATTCGCAATGTAGAACAACACTGTAGCAAACGTTAACGTGCCGTTTAAAGCTAATACTTGGTCAACAATGTTCGCTGTGATAATAACAATTAAGACTAACAACTTACGTGCATAACCAAAGAGACTTTTACGACTCCATAAGTTACCGTTTTTCGTTGCCTTGAAAATACCTGTTATGATGTCTAACCCCATTAATAAAAGTAATAGGTGTAAAAATTTAACCCCGCCAAATAAATATAAATGTGCTACTTCTAAGTACTGCAAATTCATTCCTCCCATAAGCTCACGCTCCTTGTTTATTGCATAATAAAAGCCCTCCACAATTATCTGTGGAAGGCATAAAAAATAACGCTAAGCTATGCTTGCGTTTACAGTGTAATCATCATATCCATTAATTCAGCGTATTGTTCAGTAGTAATTCGATTGTATGCTACATACAAATCAAGCAGTGTCATCATTTGTTGTGGATTATAATTCCCCGAACCGATTACTTTTTTTGCGTTTACATAAGTGATATTCATATTTAATTCCTCCAATTTTATTTAGGTTGTGTTGTCAATATTTCTGTTAACAATGCTACATAGTCAACTTGCAATTGCGTGTAAGCCGATGTCAATTCAATTTGTTCTAAACGTTTTTCAATACTTGTTTCGACTGGTGGTATTGGCTCTGGTTCAGGTTCTGGAGTAGGAACTATTGGGAACTGTTCGAAATAAAACGTCCCATCTTCAGCTCTTCGTAATACACCATCTTCCACTTCTGGAATATCGGCTTCTATAACATCCGATTTTAGATATTCAGGTATAGCACTCTCTACATAAAATATTGTGTAAGTCGAATCTTCATTTAAAAACAAATAAACTCTTTTCATTGTGTAACCTCCATCCATGATTGTACAGTTTTAACACTAGAGAGTTTTCTATGCTGATATTCTGCTGAAAGTCTAACATATAATTCGTTATCTAAAACCGCACTAAGAGTTGGAGACAGGGTTATAAATCTTTGAAGAGTCGAATTATTGGGATTGAACATTGCGGGAACTAAAAAATAATTGAAACTCCAACCATTTGTTGCCCCTTTAGTATATTCATATATAGTGTCCCAACTCTGGCCACCAACAGTATATCCAGTAGGATTGCTGGGCTGCATATAGAACTTGTCCCCTGCGCTATTAATTATTGGATTATAATTATATTCATTTACAATGTTTCCTAAATTAGTTAGAGTATCTAGGTTGTAGAAATTCATTATCGACGACGTACCATTTCCAAAAGGAATTAATGCAATATTGGCGTTATTATGTGTATACTTGTATACCCACGTTGCGGAAATTTTTGGCATGGAACTTGAGCTTGTGTTTGAGCTAACTTTTGATAGTGCGCCCGTTGTGGGGTTATAGGATACTTTTTCAATATAACTATTACCTGATTGTCCCGAAGTATAAAAAATACAGCACATCCCTCCTGGTACACCTACAACTGCCAATATAGGAGCGATTACTGCATAACTATGTCTGTAATCAAAGTCTTTTGGAATGCCACTAGAATCATAATTTAACCTAAACGCATATACACTTGTTGAGCCACTCGGTGCTACAAAAAATACGCCATCGCTAAAAGCGATCTCCCCACAATAAAATGCACTATAGGATACTGTTGTTGGCGGGTTCGCTGATTGTCCGATGTTCTTAACAAACTCGAATGTTGTTTTATCAATTACTATAAATGCCAACCCCTGTGCAGACCCACTATTCCAATATCCACGAATGTAGTAATATTTAGCGTCTTCAAAATATTGCCCTCCGCCATTTACCCCAACGAAGTTCCCAGTTGTCGCATTAAAAGCATTAATCACTCTACCCTGACGTAAATCATATATTACTATCGTTGCTATATTAGCGATTAAGTATATATCATCACGCAATTTATATTTATGTGCTGCTGCGAATGTATTAGGTAGGAAACTAGGAGCTAAAGAAGGAAACCTTGTAGTGAAATCGTCTATTATAGGTTTTAATAAATCGTCCCCCTGAATATCTTTAAGTCGTGCGTATTTAAACATGGATGCGACATATGTTTTACCATCTTCTGACGTCAATCGCCCACCAGTGCTAGCAACCACGTTTTTAATACCTTCCACTTGCTCATAATTCGGAAGATTAATAACTTCATGAGGACCCGCCTCGGTAGCTCCATATACAAACGCTGGTGTGTCTAGAGTAGCGTTTCGCTTTAATCCATACAGCATAGGTTGAGCCAATCCTTCATCATAATATTTATGTGGTACTGGAGAATCCTTATGGTCATTAATTACGTTCATAATATTACCCGCGGCTTCTTCATCCAATATGCCTCTGATTGTAGCGAACCATTCGTCAAAGTTGTCCTTGCGCCCTTGTAGCCACGCATAATAAAGCTGTTCTTCTGCTTGTCTCCAAGCTTCAAAGCCTTTTTCCTGTGCATCAATCCAAGCCTCTAAAGCTGTTGTAACATTTGTTTGCCATGCTAAAAATTCAGATGCTTTTGTTACTGAATAATCATTAAACCATTGTTGGTATTGATTAAAGATGGTTGTTGTATCTACTTGGTCAACAACGCCATGCATTAGACCACAAAGGTTATTGTTTAAACGTGTATCTGTTATAGAAGCTTGACTTAATGTTAGAGCTCCTTTGGCAATATAAACATCTGCTAAGGCTAACTCGTAGGCATCTGCATCACGCTTTAATGTTGGAGCAACAGGTGAAGCTGATAGTGTACCTTTCTTGACCTCCACACTCATCTTTCTTTGAATAAAATCTAATCGAATGACAATTCGATCTATTCTATTCAGCGTTGTATCACCAACTGCAAGTGATAAATTATAATCCTCATCATTAATTAAATAATAACCATTAACCCACGCTTTACCTGGTCGAACTAGTACACTCATCGAATCTCCATTTGCTCGAATCTGTAAACAGTCCGAAGGTTTTACGAAAATACCGTTGCCAATAAAAGTAGCGAAATACTGAGCAAAGTCCTCCGCTTTATATCGTCTATCTCCGTTTATAGAGTTCATCATTCCAAATTTAATCATTTATTTCACCATCCTTTTAATTGCCTGTGGAAGGGTAGGTACTGATTTACCAACCGTTACATAGATTGATTTCCCATCTTCCTGAAACACTTCATCCGCCTGCATTACACGGCTATTCATTAAAATTCCAAGATCATCATCTTTAATTGTGACTAAATCACCTAAGAAGAAATCTTCGTTGTATTTTGTATTTTCTTTAGTCACATCTAACTCGCAATCAAAGCCTATGAACTCTGTATATTCGGCTATTTTCTCGCTACCTTTAGCTACAAGTAAATTGTTGTATTCACCTGTAGGAATCGGAATCTGCTCGCCGTTAGAGTCTCTTGTATCTGAAATTTCTCGCGCATCGATAAATATCTCACGCCGATTTAATCCTGTGAATGCAGTACCGATACTTGCCATCTTACGTGCTGCACCTTCTCCAGCGCCCCCTATTAGTGCTGTTGTTTTTAAATCATTATCTGCATCCTCATACGTTCGTTTCAGTAAATTACTACGATTCTTTGACAAGATAATACGAGGATTTAAACTTTGATTTATGGTCCTGTCTGTACCTTCGTAAAAATCATATTTAAGTGTTCGGCCATCGAATAAACAACGCATCCCAATATCATGAGTCGTACATAAATTTTCGCATACCTCAAAAACTTGCTTATAGGAAATTTGTTGTTGAATTGCTTTACCAATATTTCGTACAGCAGCAAGTTGTACTTGGGTGATTTTACGATTTGAATCAGCAGGGTTAACCATTGTCTCGTTAATTAATTGCCTCATAATCAGTTCAGGTGTTGTGTTAAAATCATATTGCTTCCACAGTAGTCTTCTGTCAGTCCACCTTGTTAGAGAGAAGCATTTAATAACTAACTGATCTACACCATTACTATCATCGAATTGGCGATAGTAAATATACATTGCTTCGTTATCATCTTGGCGGAAAATTATATTCCCTTTTTTCAACAACTCAATGTTTTTAGGAGTTACATCTACATGTAATTCTGCCTCACTACCTGGACCATACTTTTTCCTCCACAATAAATAAGAGAATCTTCCGATGTATCCTAGACGCTCAAATTTCTCATTACATACATAAAGCATAGCTACACCCCCACAAATTGAGGCGTAAAGTAAATAGACACCTCTAAATTAGATACAAATTCAGCAGCATCATAGCGAACCAAGTTATCTCCAACGTCCACACTTAATTGAATGTCGGAGTCATACGAAAGGTAATTGAAGTAATTAATTTGCTGTCCGTTACGTTCTAGGATTGCATATTCATCACCACGCTTTGTATTGACGGTAACAACATCGCCACCCTTCAAAGTAGCTTCTATCTTTACAATTCTGCCTGTATCCACTACCTCGATATATGGATTAACTACACTTCCAATTGCTTTAAATTGAATGCGTAAAGGAGAGGCTGTATCACTATCATTGAATACATTGACTACGTTATTCGGCTCACGATAACCCATTTCAATACCGTCTCCTTCTGCATCAATTTCAAGTTCAAATTCAAAGGCTGCTACCCACATGGCAATTTCGTATTTTTGTTCCTCGGTATACCACCAAGGATTGGGACATAAAAATGAGATCATAAATTCTGGCCATATATGCTTACTAACGACAGGAGATTTTTCAATACGGCATTCGATAAAGCGAGTGATGTCACCGTTTGTATACTCTAATGTGAACTTGTTTTTTGGATTAAAAAAGCGTATTAATGTTTGACGATTCATTTCTTTATCCTGTCGCCTTAGCTGGCCCCCCACAACAATGTTTCTTTCACGAACACTAGAACCTTTAATATTGGTGCCATCTTCGTTATAGTTTTTAACGCTATAAAATTCATTTTCTAAAGAGTCAATGCCCTCGGCTGATTGCAAGAAAAAAGGACTCGTCACTGATATTTCTAATGACTGTCCCTTATTATTGTGGAAGATTAATTTTTCATTAAAGCCAAATGATGTTCTCACGGTTTCACCTCGCTATCAAATTTGTAATGCAATCTCTTTCCATCCATTCTTGCTTAGTCTTGCTGTTTCATACGGATCAAGTGGTTTAGGGCTATTCACCGTTAAGTTATAGTTATTTTCTGTGTTGTTAGTTGTGGAAGACGACGTATTACTTGCTGGTGTAGACTTATATGAACCATCTGTAACAGCTGTAGCTAGTCGCTTTGTAGCGCCTGCAACTTTACCAACCATATCGTTAATACCTAACACAAGGCCTTCACCGATATTTACCCCATATCCACGCATAACACGTGAAGGACTATGAATATCTAAAGCAGATGTAAATGCTCCAGCAACAATAGCAGCTAGTGATTGTGCTGCATTCATTAAATCACCTTGCTTAGACATCATTCCTTGGATTAGCCCACTTACAGCATATACACCAATGTTAGGCATTTCAGCCAATTCCGTTTTAACATTCCCTTTCAGAGCGATCATGCTGTTACGCCAATCGTTTTGATAAATACGCAACTGTTCGGAAGTTTTTAATTTTAATTCATTAATTTGTTTTTCAGTATTTTGTTTAAGTTGTACAAGCTCTGCTTCTGCTTGCGTACGCGCTTGTTCGTTCTTTGTCTTCCACAGCTCCGTATACTCAGCCAATTGCTCTTCCGTTAAGGTGTTTAATGCAGCTATTTCTGCTCCTGCTTTAGGTCCCATTGCTTGTAATTCAGCAAGTAACCCTTCATTTATCCCCTTTGAAGCAAGACTAGTTATATTCTTCTGCCAATCTTCAAAAGCCGTCACTTGGGACTGTAAAGCAGCAATAAGCGTAGCACCTGTAACATCACGTTGTGCAACCTCATCAAATAAGCCTGCAAATGAATAATAAGCATTTCTTCGCTTATCAAATTCATCTTCATAAACCTTAGTCAAACGTTCTTCTTCTTTGATGTACTCGTCATTTAGCTTTTTAACATTGTCCATGTAGGTTTTATCAATGGCTTCTTTTTCTTTATTAATACTTTCAGTTATTTTTTTATACATCTTTTGAACTTCAATTTTCTCAGCTGTGCCATCTTTAAATAGCTTTAATGACTGTTCTAAAATGTGTTCTTCTGTAGCCAATGAAAGTTCATCTGTTGATTCTTTATCAGCAATGTATTGTTTAATAACCTTTAGACGTTCACTAGCAGCTTTTTCTTCTTTTTTGACCATATCAGACCAAGCTTTATCGTTGACCTTCTTCAATTTATCCTGCATATCTTGTTCAAGCTTCACAATTTTAGTATTGGCTGTTTCTTTTAATTGTTGAATCTTGATGTTGTCATTCGCTGTAGCACCTTTTTTCTTAGCGCTTATTGTGTTATCCGCCTTTTGAAGGTCTACACCTAATTTATTTTCAATTTCAAGTTTCTTTTTAGCAGCATCTTGTTGAATTTTAGTACGTTCTTTTTCAGCTTCATCCGCTATTTTAGTTACTTCATCTTGGTTAGACTTTGTTACATCAATTAGTAGTTGTCCAAGTTCTTTCATAGCACTTTCATTGCGGGCTTGAGTTGATTCGATACCTACTGCTAAACCTTCGCCTGTCCATTTACCAACCTCCATCATTACTCGAGACGGCGATTTAATGCCAAGTTTATCTTTAGCCCATTGTGGCAGCTTACTTGCCAACTCTTCAATTTTTTGTTTTACACCCTCAAACTTTTCACCAATACCTTTAATTAATCCAGCAACAATATCTCTACCAATTTGAAGTAAATTAACTTCTTTAATTTTATTTTCTATCATTTCTTTTATTTCTTTAACTTTTGTTTCAAGAGATGCCTTCGTTTCCTGTATCCCTGCAATTAGGCGTTTAATTATTTCTCGTCCTGCAGCTAACAATGCAACTCCTGCAACGGCAAGTGCACCTAATGCAACGTCAACAATAATTTTACCTAACTTATCGAGTAGCTCTGGTTTCTTTTCTTTATTACCTTCAGAAACCTTATCAATCATTTTCTTACCCATATCTTTGATTTCAGCTTTACCAGGGACACCATCAAACCAGTCCTTAATGGCTACCCACCATTCTTCTAGTTTGGCAGTGATTTTCTCAGGAATTTCACTAAACCAAGTTGAGATTTTCGTCCACCAATCGGACAACCAATCTCCAATATTGGAAGGCATTTCACTAAACCAATCAGATATTGATTTTCCCCATTCATCAAGTTTAGAAGTAATACCTTCAGAAGTTTCTTCGAACCAATTAGAAAAAGCAGTCCACCACTCATCAAGTTTTGTTGTAATCTCACTTGGTATGGAAGTAAACCAATCTTTTAAGGCAGTATGCCATTCTCCTAATTTGGTTGTAATCTTTTCAGGGATACTAGAAAACCAATCAGAAATAGCAGTACCCCATTCTCCAAATTGTCTCTTATTCTCTTCATTTTGTTCCATTGTCCAATTTTTTAAGGCTTCGCCCCACTCCATTAACTTTTCTGCTATCTTTCCAGGTACACTTGAAAACCAAGTAGAAATGGATGTCCACCATTCTTCTAACTTTGCAGAAGTATTTGCTGGAAGGCTAGTAAACCAATTTGATATTACATTACCCCATTCAGTAAGTTTCGATTCAATTACACCAGGTATCGTTGTAAACCAATTAATAATAGTTGTCTTTAGTGATTCAAACTTTTCACCAAACGCTTCATTTATTTGATTCATCATGTAGAACGCACTTGTTTTAACACCTTCAACCATGCTGCCAATACCATCAATCAATCCCTGAGCAATGTCTTTTCCTATTTGTGCTAAATCAACATTTCGGAAATACTGTTTAATATTTTCCATAATGTCTTTAGCAGTCTGTTGAATTGTTTCCCAAGCACCTTTCCAGTCGCCTTGGATTAGTTTCATTACGGTTTGAATAACTCCAAGGATAAAATCTAAAGCATTGCCAACGGTTAGTTTCATAGTTTCCCAAGCGACTTTGAAAACACTTGTTATTATTGGCCAAACAGCTTCGTATACTCCCTTGATGATCATCATAACTGCTTCGATATTCGCCTTTATTTGCCCAAAATACAATTGAACAATATCCATAATTGTTCTTCCGTTTTCATCCCAAAACGTTCTAAATTTCTCCATTATTTCTCGTGCGAATTTTACAGCATCATCAATATATCCCTTAATAAATTCATTTACTGCAGCAAATGCATTACTAGTTAGGCTCTTTATCTTTTCCCATATATCTAAAACGCCTTCACGGAACCAATCTACTTTTTTATAAGCAATAACTAATCCAGTTCCAATTGCACCTATGGCTGCTATAGTTAATCCGATTGGTCCAGTTAATGCAGTAAACACAGGAGCTAAAAAGGATAATTTTGCTGTAATTAAAGCTACAATCCCACCTGCTTCGCCTATTGCTAATGCAAGCGTTCCGAATGTAGAAATGATAGTCCCAATACTGGATATTAGAGCTCCAATAACAACGATTATTGGCCCAACAGCTGCTGCTATCCCCGCAATGATAACGATTAGTTTTTGAGTTTTTTCACCAAGGCTTGCGAATTTTTCTATCCAAGGCTCTATCACTTCAAGTACACTCATTACCATTGGAATTAAAATGTTTCCTAGTGTAATCCCAATATCAACTATTTTATTTTTCATCATCGCCATTTGAGATGCTGTAGTTGCATATCGTTGAGAAGCTTCATTTGATAATGCTGTATTCTCTTTCCATGCATCCGTTGAAGTATTTACAGCAGATGATAAAAGATCACTCGCTCCAGCCATACGTAATAGAACATCTGATTCATAGACGCCTTTAATCCCCAAATCAGCAAGTATTGTTGTTAAGTTTGCACCACCATCTGCTGATTTTGCTAATCCTTTTACTAAAGCGTCTAAAGCTGTAACTGCATCAGTTTCAAAAGCTTTTTTAAATTCCGAACCAGTCATCCCTGCCGCTTTAGCAAATGCAGTTAAATCTTTTCCTCCAGAACCAACAGCTGATTGGATTTTCTTCAGTATAGTCGTCATTGCCGTACCGCCCATTTCAGCTTGTATACCTAAACTGGACATAGTACCTGCTAACGCCATGATTTGAGCTTCTGACATACCTACTTGTTTACCTTGTGCTGCTAGTCGCATACCCATAGACATAATCTCTGCCTCGGTGGTAGCCATTGTGTTACCAAGTCCAACAATCGAAGATCCTAAACGGTCAAAATTGTCTTGACTCATACCAACGATATTTGCAAAACGAGCAAACTCTGTTGCTGCTTGTTCACGGGTCATGTTTGTTGATTCACCAAGATCAATAATCGTACGTGAGAAAGATAATATCTTATCCTCTGCAATCCCTAATTGCCCTGCTGATTCTGCTACTGCAGCAATATCAGATGCACTGGCAGGTAACTGTTTGGACATGTCACGAATGCCTTGTTCAAGTTTTTTAAATCCTTCTTCACTTGTATCAACAGTTTTACGAACACCTGCAAACGCTGATTCAAAATCAACAGCTGCTTTAAATGCTCCAGCGCCTAAAGCTGTAATAGGCGCAGTGACTGTTAAAGATAGTTTTTTCCCGACACTCGTCATGCTTTCCCCAACAGACTTAAGTTTGTTACCTGCTTCTTGCATCTGTTGCCCTGCTTGCGTCCATTGCGAGGATTGTATGCGTAACTGATTTGTTACCTCTGAGAGTTGTCGTTCCAATCGATTATAATCAGCTTGTGCCCTGTTAACTGCATTTGCCTGCCGTTCGATTGCTGCCTCTGATGCTGTTCCACTAGCAACTAATTCATCGTAACGTCTTCGCTGTTCTTGTAGTTTTACACCTGCAGCTTCAAATTGACGAGATAAAATGTTTTGCTTTTGACCTAAGCCATCCACAGACTTGCCGTAAGTATCTCCTCTTTCGGATAATGCTCTTAGCTCACTACCCATTGCGGTCATTTGTCTATTTACTTGTGCAATAGAACCATTAAAATTAGCTGCATTTAAACTTAGACTGACCTCTAAAGAACCGATTTCCGCCATATATTCTCACCGCCTTTTTGGCCAAAATAAAAATCACAACCACGAAATTTCGTCGGCTGTGACTTCTTCTATTTCTTCATATTCATCTGAAAGTTCGAACCAAAAATGAATGTCCATTTCATCAATTTCATGTAACTTATAACCTTCTTTTAATAAGCTCTTATAAAATTGTTTGATGCTTTGATATGGACTTAGATTACTTACTTTCCCTCATCATCTGTGGAAGGCGCTGTTTCAAGACCACCAATATTAAGTACGCTGTTGAATACACGCATTAAATCTGATTGTAATTGTCCCAATTCCATACCATCCCACATATCGTCCACCGTGAATTGATTTTCGAAAACACTCACAACAAAACCAATCATGTCATCGAATGTATCTAAAGTAATTTCATTTCCTGCTTCTTTCATTTTTTCGTTCATTTTCAATGCATTTCGAAATACTCGCGCTTTAATAAAATCGTTAGTAAAAGTTTTCTCTTTTCCATCAATCAACATTGTAATTTGCATTTTTCATCCATCCTTTTCGTTAGTTACGTAATTTTATTTAAAAGAAAAGAAGCCCTCGAAAGGACTTCTGAATTAAGGTGTAGGTACTGCATCTGTCGGTTTCTTCACAGAGGCAAAGAATGTTTCAGCGGTTGCTGTAACGCCTGTGTCACGTGTATCAACTGTGTGTTTAATGATTCCATCAATCAAAGGCAACGCCTCACCACTGAATGGATATGTTTTATAGTTTGTTTCACCTTTTTTACGTGTAGCGTTCGATTCTTCACCTGGCTTTAATTTAGCTTTTAATAACCAGACCAATTTAGATCCTGATTCAAAACCGACAGCAATTGCATTTGGTGTATCATTTGCGTTTGTGATAATACCACCATCTGCAGACTTTTTATGGCCGTACCAATCAATCAATACTTCTGTTGGTAAATCTGCTGTTTCACCTGCAATCGTAATAGAGTCCATTTGTGATTCTTGGTCAACAACTCGATCTCCAGCATCTAGTGATGCTTCTGAAAAGTTAGGTGTTAAAGTTAAAGAAATAGGCATCGTTAATGTTTTAACGTCACCCCATGTTTCAGTTGATTCATTTGTCAGAAGTGCGTAGTGAATTCTTTTTAAACTTATTTTCTGTGGTTTTTCATTTACCGTTGTAGCTGCCATTTACATGACCTCCTAATATTTTAATATTCATCAAAAAAGACGAATCGTATCACTTTATTAAAGTGCGAATCGCCTTCTTGTTTTGGTGCATCGTATTCAAATGTTCGTTCATAGCCTGCTGATTCCATTAATCTTTTGATGCCCTCCACAAGCTGATAGTAGTTGGTTTTTGACCAAACGTTGACTTGTATAAGTCGTTCTGTTTCTAACTCTCTATCTGCTGCTTCAAAAGATGGATTTGCATTAACTTCTAAGAACGTAATATATTGATCTGGGATTTTGGAACCTGTTGGAACGCTGTTAAAAATGACTGGCAAGTTTAATGACGAAAGTGTTTTTGGAATATGTTCAACAATATCAATCATAATCTCAACACCTTTTTAATTTCATCAGCCATAGCATTTATTGCAGTATCTTTACTTTTTTCAAGACCACGTGTGAAAAATGGATTTGGTGCTGTAGCTCCCCATGTTACTAATTGACGCTTGCCATTTTTCAAAGCGTATTTACTTCCTGCGGAACGTCCGAACTCAACTAAATGCGAATGATAAGCTCCTCCAGTGTGAACCTTAGCTTCTCCATCTTTTGCACGTTTAGCTTTGATATTCGACTTTAATGTTCCATCATCTACAGGCGCTTCTTCAATAACAGCTTCTTTGACAATCTTAGCCGCCTTATTAATAGCTCTGTTTTCATCAGCTTCTTCTAGTGGTAGATTCAACAGATTCTGCATTATAGCTTCCATTCCTTGCATTTCTAGGCGCACTTACAACACCTCCATAACAATGATTGTGAGCCACTGGTTACGTTCATCATCATTCACTAGCGATTCAATTTCATAAAGCTTACCTGCTATTTCAACACGCATTTCCTCATGAATATCGTTTCGATAACGAATACCAACAACACGTTTACCTTGCCATTGGGTAGCATCTGAATTAAATACTTTGTAACCTTTTTGCGACTTCACTTCTGCCCATAACTTTTTATATGGAGTCCAATCTTGACTAGGCCAACCATTTACAATTTGTCCTGGTGGGTTATAGAACGTAACACGTTTATTTAAACGAGCAGCATTATTGTTGTACTGATAGTTCATCAGGATTCACCCACTTCAATTGCAGAATCATCGACTGTAAACCGTATGGAATAGGCTGTTGAGCCGTTTTAATTGTGGAAGGCGTATTTGCTATACGATTCTCATAAAAGTGTGTAGCGAGCATCATAACAGCTAAACGATGCTGTGCAAATACCTCTTTGCCCTCCACAGACAAATAGTAGTCAGTTGGCTGCTTAACCCCTGCATTTTCAAGGTAGTACTGTGCTGATTGAATAAAAGTAGAAAGGGAACGATTTTCATCATCCCCATCAATTCGCAAATATTCTTTTAGTTCATCCAGTAACTCCATTAAGCATCACTCTTTTCATCTGTGGAAGGCTCTTTAGGCGTTTGCTTTGAAGTAGCCTTTTTAGGCTCCTCTACAGCTTTTAAGAATGCTACCCCATATTCTTCATGGACTTCTGTTAAAGCCTCAGCACGTGCCTTATTTAGCTTTTTACCATCGGCTGGATAGTTGTCACCCACTTCATAAACATGGCCGTCATGGTTTTTTTCTTGAAATCGATTAATTACTTTGTACATGCAGTTCACCTTCTTTCGTTAAAATAAAAACCCCTATTCCTTTTATTAAGGAGTAGGAGTTACTTCTGCGATACGGAATGCAGATTTTAATTTAATTCGGTGGTCAAACCATGCTGTAAGAACAAATGCATTTACACCTGTTTTAACATCTTTATCTGTTTCGTATAAGACATTTAGATCATAGTTAAGGTGCGCGTATGAGAAGTCACCAACAATTGGCTTTGTTGCAGCATCTACAAACACAACTGGCTTACCTAAAATTTGTTCAGGTTGTGCAGCATAAAGTGTCGCATTACCATTTGCTAGTGTTTCAATAATCGTTGAGTAATCAGCGAAAGTCATTACGATTTTTGCATTTTCACGATAATCTTCATGTAAGTCTGCAATTGCAGCTTTGATTGCTTTGTATAAATTAGCTCCTTCTACTTTCTTAATAGCGTTTTGAGTTGAATAGAAGCTCATGTGTTCTTCACCCGCTTTTGGTGATGCAGCAAACTGTACTTTCTTCTCCTTTGCAGCTAAACCTGATCGTAATGAATTTTCAACATGTGATACTAAATTTGTATGAGTGCCTGCAAGGACAGTTTCTGATACGCCTGCAAATACTTTAGATTTAAAACGGCCAAACGTTACTGTTGAACCTTCTAGTTTCAATTCTTTTGCTGTTTCAGTATCCGCAATGAAATCATCATCATCAATCGTGTACGATAGTTTTGGGATTTCTAAATTCGGCACACTTGTCACAGTTACTAAGTCACGCATTGGATTTTTTACTAATGGCTCAGTGATAATTTCTTGTGCCACTGTTTTCGGTAAGAACTTTTCGCCACCAGTTGCTGGACTTGTATTATCTCCTAATGCAGCATAAACCTCTTGTTCAACAGGTCGATTACGCACAGTTGAGCGAACCAAAGTTGCAAACGCTTCTGTACGTTTTTGTTTCGGATCATCAATTTGAGCTAGTGGATTTTGAGCAAACTTCGCTTTTTGTTCATCCTCCATTTGGTCATGTTGCGCTTTAATCACATCAAAACGAGCTTGCATATCTGCTTTTTGTTCTTGTAAAGCTTTAATTTCCTCACGTGTTGCCTGCGGATCAATTGCTTTTGCTGTTAAATCTGTATCAATTTTCGCTACTTGTTGACCAATAGTGGCCATATTTTGTTTTAATTCGTATAATGTCGGCATTTAAATGCCCTCCTTAGATTATATTAATAGATTTTAAGTAAGTTAGATTCGCCTTCGAATCCGCAATAATAGCATCGCGTTCTTCATTTGATAAAAAATCTAAAACCATTTCTTTTAAAGCGTAAGGCATATTTCTAAAAGTCCCTTTATGCTTGTCATCAATTAAAGCAACGGCTTGGTTAGGACCTTCTATAACGTCACAAAGACCAATATCATACGCTTGTTGTGCTGATAACCAAGTTTCCTCGTCCATCATGCGTCGAATTTCTTCTTCAGATGTTTTTCCACCGATTTTAGCTATATATGTTTCTACTTGCATTTCATTAATGCGTTCCAAATCATCAGCAACCTTTCGTAATTCGTTTGAATTTCCGAAAGCACCCATCATAGCATTATGAACCATCAACATTGCGTTAGAAGGCATTCGTACTTCATCACAACAAGAAACAATATCACTAGCGATTGATGCTGCTAAAGCATCTACATGTGCGATTGTACGAGCTTTATGTCGCTTCAACATGTTTCCTATTGCAATTCCTTCAAATACAGAACCACCAGGACTGTTTACATATACATGGAGTTCATTTACTTCGCCAACCATATCTAATTTTTCTTTGAATGCAACAGACGACATTTCACCAAATTCTTCCCATGCATAAGGTGTAATTTCGCCCAAAATAAAAACATCTGCTGACTTACCATCAACCGATGCTTTAACATCAAAAAATGTTTTCTTTTTATTCACCTTTATCACCTCCTTCCACAGTAGTTGAGGTAGCAGCAGAGGACTTACGCAATACTGGATCCATTTCCTGTGGATATAAGTCACCCGAAATCCATAGTTCGCTAGCCATACTTCCTTTAGGGGCTAAATCTTCTAGCATTCGTACCTCATCTGGTGTCATTGCACCACAACGTATCATTGCTTGATAAAAAGCTGTACGAGCAGCTGTATCGCCTCGCAAAAGACCTCCAAGGTTGAATTTAAAGTACATTCCTTGTTTTCGGTCAGCTTTCGTTAGTAATTTCCGATTAAATTCATGTTCATATTGGCGTACAATCGGCAACAACGTCATGTTTACGAATTGAATCATTAACTGTTCATTAGATGCCATTGTTCCGCCTTCCACATCATTTAAGAAGGATACTGGCACATTAAAAACATTGGCTACCCTTGAGCGCGTTATCCGCTCTGATGCCAATGTATCGGATGCAAAATATTGTTTTTTGAGTTCAGTTAATTCGACACCAGGTTCTTGGAATAAGATACCACCATTTTCTGCATAAAATCGTTTAAAATCTGCAATAATACGATCCCGTTTATCTGTATCAACATTAGCTGCATATTTCAAAATGAACGATTCTTTTTTCTCCATTTCAGATAAGCTAAATTCTTGAACAGCTTTATCGTACTTAATAGTGTTGGCCAATACTTTTAGTGGCGATAAACCCCGTATGCGTGCTGGACCACGAATGTGTTTTACATGAAGCATATCGGTATTTGCAACATACATTGTTTGTTGCTCGCCTCTAACTTGATACCAAAGTAAACCATCATCTTTATTGATAAATTCAGTAACACACGATGAATCCAGTGGAACAATTTCATTTGGTCGCAGCCGTATATCACGTAAAATAATCGCGTAGCCATTACCAGTTTCATTTCTGCTTACTTCTAAAGCATTTAATAAATCAAAGCTACTCATATTTTGGTTTGGTTCATTTATGAGTACATCTGAAATATCGTTTTGTATCACATCGTAATTTTGATGTAATTTAATAGGTAGTGCTGAAATTGTATTAGCAAGCCGACTTATAACACTAAATATCGTTTCATTCGTTGCTAATTGGCTGTTGTCGATTCCCCAAAAGGTTCGTCCAAACCAATTGGAGAAATCCCATGTGGAACCCTTCCAACCTGTACTAGCTCCTGCATATGCCAAGTACGCTGTAGTTTTAATTCGTTGCCATAGTTTCAATTTCTCACCTCCTTCTATAAATCATGAATAGAAATAAAGCTGATATTTCCATCTCCACTTTCAAATGTTGCATATCTTGCTTGGACGAATGCTGTAATAACAGCAGCAATAGGATCTATTCGCTCACGCGACTTTGATTTTGAAAGCTTTATACTCTCGTTAGCTGCCATTTCAGCAATTGCATTACCGACTGCCCAAGATAATACTTTGTCACCAACATGAGTGATTTTCTTTTGATGTTCATTATTTTGATACACGTAGTCTCTAAATTCCTTCGTAGGCTCGGATAATGTAGGGAAACCTTGTCGGACTTCAACAATTGTTAGCCCATAGTTAGCCATGTTTTGAGCAAATTGTGTGGCACCATATGGATCGTAGCAAAATAGAATAACATTCAATTCATTGTTATTAATGAAATCCATTATCCACTGCTCTACATAGCTATAATCGACTACCGCGCCAGGAGTAACATCCATCCAACCTTCCTCTATCCAAACATCATACGGCACTTTATCTTTTGCTCTTCGCTCTGCTAATGCTTCTTCAGGCATAAACGAGTGTTGTCCAACATGAAAACCATATTCTGTAGAGAAAACATATCCTACTGAAGTTAAGTCAATCTTTTTAGATAAATCGACTCCTATATAAACATCACGGCCATTCATCTCGAAGGCTTCGATTTCACCCGCTTTCCACTTATTCGCAGGTATGTAGCCCCCTTCTTTCATGTCCACCCATATATTCATTGTTTTTGTTAAGAATGACCGCATCTTTTCAGGGACATCCAAAGCAGTTTTTAAATCAGAACGAATAGAGGCAAGTCCTTCTTCGTATGTAGCTACAATAGGGTTTGCCTTAATCCAATTACTCTCATCCTTAATGTCATCCCCTGGATCTAATTCGCAAATGATGCCAAAGTAATCATCATTCTCTGTATCATCATCGGGATTCAAAATACGCGATACATATTGGTATTCAACAAAACATGGCCGACTTAAATCAAATCCTGCTGTAGTAATGACAAACATCAAAGGCTCCTTACGAGCAACCATCCCTGAAAGCAATACATCATATATTTCAGATGTAAGATGATTATGGTATTCGTCCACAATTCCTACTGATGGGTTTTTACCATCACCTGTTTTACGTGTCTCGCGTGATAAAGGAACAATGACAGAACCATTGTTAAAAACTTCAATTTTTCCGTATGCTTCTTTCCATCTTCCTTGAAGTAGATCACTCGAATTAATTCCATCACGAACAGCAATATATACCTCATCTGATTGGTCTTTTTGCCATCCAGCAATGTACATACGTTGTTTTTCATCACCAAGGAAGGCAATGTATGAACCTACGATTGCTAAGAATTGAGATTTTGCATTTTTACGTGCTAGTTGAATGTAAACTTTACGGAAACGACGGGCACCATTTCGTTTCTTTTTAAAACAAAAGATATTTACAGATATAAAGAGTTGGAAATCATTAAGTTGAACCTTTTCACCTGCTAATACACCTTCAACGTGTTCAAACTCATTGGCCCACCAATAGAAATCCTCGGCCACTTCTTCATCAAAATAAAAAGGACTGTCATCATTTTGACAATCCTCATAGTCTTTTAAGAAGCGTTGTATGGCCCATTTATGTTTAATACTAGCCTTAATTTTTCCGCTTATAATATCATCACAATAATTAAATACACGTTCTAAAACCCAATTCATAACCTATCACCAAACCGCTTTTGCGCCTCGCTTTTGCCCTCCACAGTTGAAGGGGAAGGGATAACCAATTTCAAGCGAGATGTAATAGTAAGACCAAGATCAGCAGCTGCAGAACGGCATTCGTTAAACAATGTATTTTTGGTACGTTGTAGTTTTGGGTAATCCTCATTTGCAATCACTATTTTCTTACCGTTTTCCTGCTCGATTGTTTCAGTTGGCTTTATTTTTCGTATATCTTTCACCAGCTGTAAATACTGATGTTTTGAGTCCAAGTATCTTGCTAACGAATCAACATCAAGCTCGCTAAATATTTCAAGAGCCACAAGCCTTTCAGCAATATCTGTAAATTCCTTTTTTTGTGTTGCAGTTAAATACGTTGGAATTTCAATATTTTCTGTAGGCCCGCGCATCTTTTCTTCATGATTTTGACGCTTTTTTATTTCGTCCTTTGTTAAATGCTTAGACCGACCATTCCCTAGAATCACTTGCAACGGCTGCTTATTTCGACCTGCCATACTATCACCTCACTTTCATATTTCGTTGGATTTCAGAAAAATATTTTAAAAACGGGTTTTTCTGCGCGGAAAACGGACATCCGGTGTAGGACGCTTTCGCTAAGTAAAGTGAAATAGAGGGGGGCTATCCCTCTTTTCTCTCCAAACCTGTCTTCTTGTTGTGACATGACTGACAAAGTAGTTGTAAATTATCTTCATCTAATCTTTTATTCCAGTTTTGTTTGATTGGAATGATGTGATCCACTATGGTTCCGACTGTGATTCGTTTTTGATTGAGACATTCAAAACACAATCCGTTATCACGAATTCGAATCAAATCCCGTGCTCGTTTCCAAGCTGCAGAATGGTAGAATTGTTTGCTTCGGTCACTTCGATGATACTTATCGTAATAGCGATTGTTTTCAGCTTTGGCTGTCTTGTGTAGGTCACAGTAGCCTTCACGAGTTAGCTGTCCACATCCGGGCTTGTTACATGGACGTAAAGGTTTACTGTTCATGTGCTGCCATCTCATGTTTGATGGTATCCATGCGATCCTTGATGTCTGCCTTTAGCTTAGACTCTTCTTGCTTCAACTGCTCTAGCATGTCACCATTAGCCCACTTCATCTTGCGGTGTAACTCTCGCATCTTGGCTTGAAGCTTACGTATCGATTCGTCTGTATAAAAACAGACATACTCACGTCCACAGCTAGGACAGGTGAAGTATGTCTTTTCGATTGAGTTATGAAGTTTTTCTTTATTAAAGTGTTCGACATAAAACTTGTGACCGCATGACTTGTTACACTTTGCGTAAATTGGTTCCATGTTATTCACTGCCTTCTATTCTTGTTGGAAGTTCATCATCTAGTTTAAGAACACGCTCAACATCACATAAACAAATAGACATTCCATTTAGTCTTTTAAGTTCCAACATGTGTTCTAGTATTTCAATTTGCTTTGTCGATAGTTCTGTACATTCATTGGAATCGATTGCATCCAACTCATCAGCCAACGCACCAGCATGCTTTGCGATTGCTCGTAGCTTTAATTTAGATTTGTCATCGAAGTTTAAGTTGATTGAAATATCTCCTACTCTCGACATCGTTCATCCCTCCTAGTTTTTAGTGAATGGTGGTTTAATATTTACTGGTGGTCTTTCTTTAACTGTAATTGATTTAACAATCATTGTTCAGCCCTCCCCAATTAAATGATGTCATGTATTGCTGTAGCACTACCGAATGAAAGACCAAAGATACGCACCTTACTATTCATCACATGGACTAATTCATCACTGTACGCATTCATATAAAATTGTTCTTTAGCATCAAATGAAATCGTTGGCACCGCGATTGCTTCTTTGATTCCTTCTGCTTCAATGCCCACAAATACAAACGATGCTTCTTCTTCACGCGCTGCCTTAAATGTATTGATTAAATTTTGTTTAGTTAATTTCATTCCATAGCCCTCCACAATTCATAATTAATTGCATAATAAAAAGCCAGCTCAAATTAATGAACTAGCTTAATCAGTTTTACTCCCAATGTCTGCTAAAAACTTTTCTACAGCATTAAGATACCCTATATTTTCTTTTAAACTATTCTCCATAAGACTAATAAATTCTTTTTGGTCACTTGATTTTAATTCTTCAAACATTTTATTAATACCTAAGCTAGTTAAATATGCTTGGACACTTCCGGCAGAACCCATATTAGCACCCCTGACGTAAGTCCATTTTTCCTTTGCATTAGTCATCCCATCACTAATTCTAACATCAGCTAAAATGCGATATAATTTATTTTTATCTTCCTTACTTAGATCTATATTCAAATAAATAGAATTTAAGAAAGCATAATTCAAAACTTGTGGTACCAATCCTAATTCAGGGAAGACATTACTAAAATAAGATTCTAAAGATAAAAGATGTGCGGTTGAATTGTTTTGATTAGTATCAAAGTAATCATCAAGTAAACCTAATTTTGAATTTTGAATTTCTTGCCCCTTTTTTAATTCCTCTATTTCATTTTTAATAAGAGGTATTTGTTCTTTTAAATATGTTGCAGATTTGTTCATTATTTCACTAGATTCAGATATTCTTTTATAGTCTAAATTTTTACTAACGGATTCTATTCTAAATGCTGCTTCTGCAATTTTTTCACTAGAAAGGTTACTTGACAAGGTTTGAAATAATGTAAAACCTATAGCAACTACAGCTAAAATAATTGAAACAATAGTACCTGCAAATCCCCAATGACTAATTACATTCTTATCGCCACTATATTGATAAGTAAATAGGCTGATTGCTCCAAGACAAAATAGTAACAACCAATATAAAATATCTTTCTTTTTAATCCATCCGGTAAATGTTTTTTCCTTTTCTTTTTCCTCTTTATTAGCTCTCTCTTTGTCATTAGATGAACTTTTCATAATCATAGCAATAACAAATAGAGAACAACCTAGAAAAAACGGTACTAATAATAACTGCCAAGCTTCAATTTCAATTAATACTATATCTTCCATAACATGCTCCTTCTACAACAAATATTAGTAGATTATACATTATTTGTTGCATAAAAGGAACAATGAAGAGACTACCAATTCGATAGCCTCTCCGTAGTGTTGACGACTCCGCAATCGTCTATTAAGTTGTATGCATGTTTCTTAGAATCAACCGTACATGCGAACGCCGATTATTGTAAGGAAATTTTGTACGCATTTCCGTGCGCTTTTTGACATTACCATCATATAACGGTTTTTCAATAGATTCTATTCAACTTACTGGGTGTCAGTAAAGTGAAAGTTTTATTTCGTGTGCGAAACGAATCATTTTAGCAATTTCCGCATGCTTCTTATATATGTAGCTGGCACTGTAGTTTAATTCCTCTGCGATGTCTTCAAGTGTCAGTCCATCCACATACTTTAGTTTTAGGATCTTGTGGTCCAGTCCTTTGAATTTACTAATGAGCTTAATGAAGTTTTCACGTTCTTTTTCTTTGATTTGTAATTCATTTTTAATGCGTTCAATACGTTCTTCAAGTTTGGCACCGTCTGAATCAGCAGTTAGTTTTACACCCATTAAGTCGCCTTGCACCCAACGCTTTAATTCTTTTTGCGATTGTTCGAGATTAAATTCTAGGCGCGCAATATCATCTTCTATTTTGCTGTAATCCCGCAACCATTCATACATGTGCAGCACCTACCTTGTTTGTTTATTTCACTAATAAATGATTTTCTTTATAAGGTGACGAGGTTTCCTATTAATAACTTGATTTTTAATCATCGGCCTTTTCAAATCTAATTTGTATAACATTTGCCTTTTGTTTATCATCCGTTCCATTTTTTCAATATCTATTTCTGTAATAAATTCGTTCATGGTGTTAAAAATTTTCATTGCATTATCTACAATTACATCAAAAGTTACGACTAGATTCCTCAGGCTATCTTTAAAGGCTTCGACACTTATGCCTGTAAGTTCTGCAAGAAAGATAATTTCTTCTTCATGTTTTTCAATGAAATTTTCAAATTCTTGTTGGTTCATCACTAACCTCCAATTTCCTCAAATTGTTCAGTAACTACTTCCGGTGGAATGCTTAGGAAAAATTGTCGATAACTTTCGTATTGTAACTATCGATACCACCCAATAGAATAATTCGGCTTAAACATTCGTCCTCATCATCGTTTTGAAAAATAACACGACCATTTCTAATATCTATAATCTGATATGTTTGCTCATAATCATTTCCAACCAACAAGAAATGGTATCGCGTAGCTGTAACATTGTGCCCTTGAAATTGCCATAACTTATTATTCAAATCACCAACCCCATTCTTTGCTTAACATAATGTTTCAATTGTAGATACTCCTCATGTTCAAGTTTAATTAAAATAGCGATATTTGTTCTTTTCCAAAAACCTCTAAATAAGAACTTTTCATCGATTCAAGTAGATCTCGATATTCACGTTTTGGTATATGCATTTGAGCGCCGTTATCTCCGAAAAATTGAACATAATCATATTCATAAAGTTCTTCTATTGATTCGCAATAACCGATTTTTCTAGGGATAAAATCTTGTCCATCAAAGTAACCTCGATAGCAAGAATCCGGGCTGATATAACCTTCGCTGGATCTATTAAAAGCAAAAATAAAAATTCTTTCTTGCAGCATTCTCTATCCCTCCTAATTACTGAACAAAATTTTTC